>JAIRQG010000095.1 GCA_031256615.1 Candidatus Methanoplasma sp.
CGGCGCGGTCAAAGCTCTCCGGAGCGCCGGTCTCGACATAAAGAACTGAGTACGGCTCTTCCCTAAACCTTTTATTTATTTTTATTTAAGGAGGGTAAAAAAATGCAAAAGTTCGGAAAGACCATGCTTGCTCTCGTTGCATTTGCTATGGTGGCAGTCTTTTCAATTATAACGTATGTCGGTGCTGCGAATGCAGCACCTGATTACACCACTGCCGGCGATGCAACATGGGAGAATTTCAAGTTTGTCAAAAATGTAATGATATGGTTCATGCTAATGCTGGTCGCATTCTTGATGCTTTTCATCAAGAAGTTCGAATGGGGTGTTGCGCTTGCAGTGCTCCTTTCGGCGGCCGGAAGCTTCATTGTATACCTGGCGCTGCAGGACTTTGTCTTTGACAATTACGTGTGGGACCAAGATGTAATGCTGATGGGCGTGATATGCGCAATAACAGTGGTCATTGCCATAGGTTGTTTCCTTGGAACAGTCAAAATGTGGCAGTATCTGCTTGTGGGCATACTGTTCGCACCGGTGTTCTGCCTAGTGGAGTTGTTCATGGCCGGAGAGGTTGTGGACAGCATCGTGGCTGCGGACCCGGGCGGATCCATCCTTGTGCACATGTGCGCCGCATACTTCGGTCTCGGTGTCGCAATAGGCATCAGGGAGAAGAGGGCGTTCAACGAGCCCATGTACACGACAACGCACAGCGTGTCGTTCGTATGGCTTGCGTCAATGTTGCTCTGGGTACTCTGGCCGTCATTCGTCACAGCACTGCTCCCGATGGAACAAGTGTTCTGGGGAATGATGACATGTTACCTCGCCGGAATGGGTTCAATACTGAGCGCATGGGTCGTGTGCATGCTTGCGCAGAAGAAGGTTAACCCCCTCATCTACACATATGCCATGCTTGCGGGCCCTGTAGCCATAGGTGCACCGCTCATACTGGTCGGACCCTGGGCAGCCATTGTGGTCGGTCTCGTAGCAGGTGCCGTGTCGGCATTGTCCTTCGTATACCTGCACCCCCGCCTGTGCAAGGCACTGGGAACAGTCGACGTAATGGGTGTCCATAACCTGCACGGAGTGGGCGGATGGATCGGAATGATCGCATCTGTCGTTGCCATGGGAATACTTGACGCCAGCCTCTATGGCGACGCCATAACGAGCAACATCGTAAGCGCAGTGTTCGTGGCAGTAGTGACACTTGTCCTTGGAATAGTGATCGGTGTGGTCCTGAAGCTGACCCGCGGCAAGATGCCGGATGAGGATCTGTTCAGCGACGACGTTGACTTCATAAAGACCGAAGAACCGGCAAGCTGAAGATAAAAACAGTGTGGCCTATCGGCCACACTTCTTAATTTTTTTCTTAAATTTTTATTTCCAGTGTTTTGATCTGCAACACTTTCTTGGGGCATATCATTTCGCAGCGCTTGCATGCGGTCCCCATGCATCTTTCCGAATTGATGGTGATCACGGCTTCATTGACCTGTATCGCCGACTCCGGACATTCCTTAACGCACTTTCCGCATGAAATGCACCCCTCTACTGCTCCGGTGAGTTCGACACCCGCATTTGTCAGGATGGATACTTTCTTTCCTCTAAGCTCCGGAAGGTCGGTAGCAGACTTGCGCTCCGAACGGGATTTGACAGGCTCGATAGGTACATGCTTAAGCCCGTACACATCCATCATATCGTTGTACGCAGACAGAGGCATCCCATATGACCACAATGAGATCTCAACGGAATAGATGTCCTTGAACTCTTTCGATGAGGCGAACATACAGTGTTGGGCTCTCAGCTGCTTAGTCATCTCTCTGAGATCCTCCATCGTTCTTTCGCCTGTGATCATCCTCCTCGCAAGCATTATTGAAGTGTTCCCGTATTGTATCATCTCGGTGGCACCGGGCGTCACAAGGCCGATCCTCTGTGCTTTCTTTGCGTCCACATAGAGCCCAGATGCACCTGACATATACGCAGAGGTAACATCATCGACCCAGATGCCGGCTTCTATCATGAGCGTGAGATATCCCGCGCGTATGGCGCCTATGGCCTTGCCTGCTTCATCGACGTCCTTTGAATCAATGCATATGTTGTTCTGCAGATGCAGAGATCCGTCCGGCGTGTTAACGGTTGACCCGGAAACAAGTCCGGAATCATAACCGCACGCAATCGCCGCAACAACTCCGGTACCTGTTATGCCGACTGCTTTTCCGTGCATCTCTCCCTCTGAAATAATGCTGCCGGTGACCGGGTCTATTGTATCTCCCTCTCTTGGCAGGAGAGCATCATCAAGAACGTAACATGTCCATCCTTTCTCTCTTATCTCGATATTCGAGATCGCTCCGGGCGCGGCCAGCATCCCTTCCTTTATCTGTTGGCCCTCCAATGCCGGTCCGGCTGCAGCAGAGCCGGTGTATATGTTTCCCTTATGGAGGAGCGCCATCTCGGCGTTGGTGCCGTAATCAATGACAATCCTTGTCCCCTCTTTCTCAAGTACTCCGGTCTCTGTCAGCATTGCCATTGCATCTGCACCGATCTCGTGCGTCACTGCCGGAGGTATCATGACGTCTGCATCGATATCCGTTATCCCAAGATCTGATGCCTTGACAATAGCGCCGTTTCTGTCGGGCGAGACGATTCCCAATCTTTTTATCATGGACTTTCCCGCGTATGCGAGATCCCTGATCTCAATGTTCTGAAATATCGATAACTGGAAAGGATTTCCGCATACAGCGATTATCACGACTTTTGAAAGGTCTATTTCCAAAAGTTTAAAGAGATTGTTGATCGCCCTTATCATAAGGCCGGTCGCTACATCCTGGCCGGAATCTATAGCGAAGTTCACATGATCTATCACATTCATCCCCGGAATGGGGTGGCGGGATGTCATGGCTGTGGATACAGTCTCTCTCGTATCGAGATCGATAGCCTGGCATCTTAATCCGCTTGTACCAATATCTAAAGCTATTCTGTACTTCATTGTATCGTTCCTGACCTGCCCGATATGCTTACATAGGCCCATTAGCGTGTTAAAATGTTTTGGTAAAAGGTTTACCTAAAGGTACGAAGGCCTCAATATTTTATATCGAGGCCCAGCTCGCTTAACAAATGTATGCTGTTCTCATATACGCCAAGGTATTCTTCGGACGGTGTTATTGTCTTCAGGTCAAAACAATCTTGGAAACGTTTGCTCTTCGGCGGGTGATGGAATTCAGACTCGTAGCTTCTGATAAGACGGTCAAGAAGCACATTGACATCCGATACTTTCATGCCTGCGGTGGCTATTGCTGCTTCTCCCATTATCCTTGCTTCCAAAGGCGTTGTTTTGTCTCTTGCAACGCCCTTTGACGCTGCTGATCCAGATATCAATTCTCTTCCCGATGCGGTATCCGCGATCGCCTGCGCCGCAGTCTCGAGAAGACACATTTCCGTACACGGCCCTGCCAAAGGATAGTATTGGTTGGAAAGGAGCAGGTCTGTGTTAATATCCAGCGCCGCTCCCACGTGTGACGAGATCTGAAGGGTCTCTCTTGCGGTGGTTATCCCCCATCTTATGTGGATGGGACCGTCAAGATGTATGTGCGATCCGAACATGACGAACGATGCAAGCGTAGTTGCGACGTCGCATATCGCGGTTTCCTCGACACCTCCGGAATATCCTCCGAATATCGGCATCTGCTCCATCATGATGGTGTCGCCGTTCACAGCCCAACCCGCAAGCATGTTCAACCCGGTCATGTCTATTTTCATCTCATTGAGCTGAGAACATTCGTGCATATCCGTCTTTTCAAGACCGGATTGCAAGCTTGAGGCCAGACGGCCTGCTGCGGAGAGCGGGGTTTCAGGACCCTATATCGCCATTCCCGGGCGCTCTGCCCTGGCCATGCCTTCTTTCACTGCCCTTATCTCTGCCAGCGTTGCCTTGATCTCCCAAGGTGTGTTAGCGATCGGTGCATGACCGTCAACCGTCGACATAACACCGCTTACCAGCGTGTCGACGGTCGCTTCCTGAGCATACCCCTGCATCATTATCACGAAGACATCTTCGGACACTGGGGCGCCAGTCGGTCCTCCTTGGACTATCGGTTTTGCGGAGCTGTTTCCGCGGCGTCTATCGCATATTACCTCATCTTTGCCATGTCCCAGTCTCAGCCTTTTAGGTGCTTTTTTTATGCCTTCGAAGATCTCAGATTCGGTCACGTACATGACCCTGCCGAGGTCCGGGTTAAAGACTCCCGTCTCGACAAGCATGTCCACACCTGCCTGGAAAAGTCTGTTTGTTACATCTTTATCCTCTGGAATGATGCTGTTTCCGAATTCTAATTTATATTTGTTTTTGATTTTTGTGGCGTTGTTTGGCACTGTAACGTAATCCCACGTATCCTCTCGCACCTTCTTACCGCTTACAAACCTGTCATGTGCATCGAATATAGACAAAGACCTGGATGCTACCATTATATCACGCTATCAATATTGTTAAAAGGGTTCTATTGATAATAATATGTGTATCTACTATTTTAACATATGGAATATATTTAAATATAGTAAAATAACTCATTTTCACAGGAAAAAATGATATTTACGTTTTTTCATATATATTTGGCATATTAACTATATCCCTTTAAAAACAATTAAATGCAAAAAAATAAACTTGAGCCTCTGCGAAGCGCAAGTTTCGTAACAAACGCTGCAAAAATAATGATTTCAGCGCAATTCGCATTTAGAGATACCTCCCGGGGCGGGCTCTCTGAAACAGACCGGTACCTGGTGGCAAAGTTCCTTTGCTCTGTAGACCTCTGCGTCCGGAAATGTCCTAGTTATGAGGTCTGATTCAGCTGTGTCGAAGTCTGCATACAGAATAATATGATTCTTCTTACCAGGTACTGTCTCAGATCGGATCTTTTCCAACAAATTGTTCTTTTCTTTAACGTAGATGACGTTTGCTGAATCATCTTCGGCTATTCTGTCAGCTAAAATATCCAGAAGCGGTTCTGGACCCATTCTGCGTTCTCCCCTGAGTATTCCCGCGTCGGGGTTAGAAAGGAATGAATCGATCCGATCGATCATCGGATGTTGGTATTGCTGCATATCGCAGAAGAAATAGACCCCAGAAGATATTAAAATATGGATTCGATGCAGCTGCTGTAACATGAGATATTACCTCAATATCTGTTAATTTAATCTTGATCGGTCATGGGCGGGGGCTTTACTGGCAATCTTTCCTGTTATCGGAAAAGGATCGGTGCGGAGACGCTTCTCCGCAGCAGGCAAGATGTCAGGTCTGCACTGCCTATGAAACAACTAAGAAATGCGGCAAGATTTTGGATAATATTAAATACTAGTACCGATAAAATTTATTTATTGATAGATGTGTTTATATATTATGATGTTGATGAACGGTTTGATGTGATATGGTGAAGGCCAATATCACAGGTAAGGATCCATCCCGTTAGGATCAACCTCGTTGGGTTTCCATCTGAGGATCTGTCCGCCTACGGGCGTTCTACTCCTCCTCCTTGATTAATAGAAGAGGCGGGCAGAAATAACATAGGGCTATTAATGTACACTATATTTTTTCACATTACCCAGACGTTCACAGGACTCTTATATTTGAACTGCCATCCCGTGGTACATCAATGATGGAACGGGGGACGGTCTGGGACCAGTAGGCCTCTAAAGCTCAACTAGCGGGGTTCGATCCCCCGGTCTCTCGCCATGATAATGCTGGTGGTGATGACATCAATGTAGATTTCACTGACGCGCAAGTCCAAAAACTAAGAGAGTTCGGAGATGATCCGAGAGACACGTCCACTTTTGATAGTGTTGAAGAAAGAGAAAAGGCGTTTTCAAAACTCCTGTCAGATCTGATATCTCTGAATGAAAGATCGATAAAGGAGATGGTCAAAACTCCATCAAGACATCAGCTGGCACAGCTGGAGGCAGATATCTCAAAAGCACTGATATCAAAAGGCTTCATCGAAGTAAAGACGCCGGCGATCATCTCAGCGGCATCTCTTGAAAAAATGACGATCACCCCGGAGCATCCACTTTATAAACAGGTGTTTTTCATTGACAGCAAAAGATGCCTGCGCCCGATGCTTGCACCGAACCTGTATTACGTGATGAGAAAACTAAGGGATCACACCGATGGTCCGGTAAGGATATTCGAGATCGGTTCGTGTTTCAGGAAAGAGTCGCACAGCGGCACGCATCTTGAGGAGTTCACCATGCTTAATCTGGTCGAGATGGGACCGGATAAGGATGCTACGGAAGCATTGAAGGAATACATCGGCGATGTGATGGGCGTCGCGGGGCTGGATTATACATTGTCGAGAGAAGAGTCTGATGTGTATAAGGAAACTCTCGATGTGATGATAGGCGACACGGAAGTGTCATCCGGGGCGGTCGGCCCGCATATACTGGATCCGGCTCATGACGTTCACGAGCCGTGGTCGGGAGTCGGGTTCGGGCTTGAAAGGCTTCTCATGCTGATGAACAGTAAAAGCAGCGTTAAAAAGACGGGAAGAAGCCTCAGCTACCTCAACGGTGCAAAGATAAACTGATGGTGAAAACATTGAGCATCGTTGAAATAATAGAGAAATCGGGGAGAAACGAAAAGATCACCAGAGATGAGGTCGTGGAACTCCTGTCGATAAAAAAGAAAGAGGATATCTCTGAGCTGTTCGCAGCGGCAAGTTCCATTAGGGACAAGATGTTTGGAAAGAAGGTCTTCATCTACGGATTCGTTTATTTCTCCACACACTGCAGGAACAACTGCGCGTTCTGTTTTTACAGAAGGACCAACCGCCCGCCGCGTTACAGAAAGACGGAAGACGAGGTGCTGGTGTTATCGCACAGCCTCAAAGACGCTGGAATAAATCTGGTGGACCTCACAATGGGAGAGGACCCGGTCATGTGCGCTGATGACTACAGCGAATTCCTGAACATCGTGAGAAGGGTGAGGGACGAGGTCAACATCTCGATAATGGCATCGCCGGGAGCGGTTCCGGAAGGCTCTTTCGAAAAGTTCAGGGACGCAGGAACGGATTGGTTCGCATGTTACCAAGAAACCTATAACAGAGAATTGTTCTCAAAACTCAGATTGGAACAGGATTTCGATAACAGGCTGAATCAAAAGATATGGGCAAAGAAAGCGGGAATGCTCAGCGAGGACGGCATCATGGTCGGTCTCGGAGAAACATTCGAAGACAGGGCGGATTCCATTCTTAAAATGGGCTCCCTGGGATGCGAGCAGATACGCGCAATGACATTCGTTCCTCAGAAAGGAACGCCGATGGAGAATGTGAAACCCACAGAACCCATAGATGAACTGATATCGATAGCGGTGATGCGTGTCCTGTTCCCGGACAGACTTATACCTGCGTCTCTCGACGTGGAAGGGATAGCGGGGCTGAAGAGCAGACTGGACGCCGGCGCCAATGTCATAACATCCATCGTCCCTCCGCATGAGGACCTGGCAGGGGTCGCCCAGCACGAGCTGGACATCAACAACGGCCGCAGATCGGTCGAGCATGTCATGCATATGCTGGATGAAATGGGGAAGAAGGCCGCTACCTGTACGGAATATGAAAGTTTTTTGAAAAAATTAAAAGCAAACAACAAGTGATCAGATGAAAATAGGAATCGTGGGGGGAGCCCTTCAGGGAATGGAAGCAGTCTTTTTATCAAAGAAAGCGGGATTTGAGACCTTGGTCATAGACAGGAAGGGAACGGCCCCCGCTCTGTCCCTGTCCGACACGCATGTGGTACTGGATGTCACAAAGGATAAGGAAAAAGCGAAATCCATTTTGTACGACTGCGATGCGGTGGTCCCGGCATGCGAGGAGATAGACGCCCTAAAAGCGCTTGACGAGATAATGGAACATTCGGAGATACCGTTCCTTTTCGATATCGAGGCATATACGATATCGTCATCAAAAGAACGGTCCAATGAGATAATGGCGGAGGTCGGAGTTCCGCTGCCGAGGCCATGGCCGGAATGCGGTTTTCCCGCGATAGTAAAGCCGTCGTCTCAGAGCGGCAGCATAGGCGTGTCCGCCGTCAACAACAGAAAAGAAATGGATGCGGCGCTGAACACGGTCAAAGAACTGGGAGACATCCCGATAATACAGGAGTTCGTCTCTGGCAAGAGCGTATCGATCGAGGTTATCGGAAGAGGGGATTCGGCAAGGTCCTTCGTGACGACCGAAGTGGTCCTCGATTCCAACTACGATTGCAAGATGGTGCTTTGCGAGCCCGGCATCCTGCCGAAAGAGGACGACGACCTCTTTGCCGATATAGGCAAAAGGACCGCAGAAGCGATAGGCCTCAACGCGCTTATGGACGTGGAAGCGATCTACACCAAGAACGGCCTCAGGGTTCTGGAGATCGACGCGCGCATCCCGAGTCAGACCCCCGCTGCGGTATTGGCCGCCACGGACATCAACATACTGGAGGAGCTTGTGTTCTCAGCAATGGGAAAAAGCACCGGCAGGAAGAACAGGAACGAATGTTCTGCGTATGAGCATTACACAATAGAATGCGGCAGCCTGATCACATGCGGCGAAAAAGCTTTCGGGAAGGTGTCTGAGCCTAGATTCGAGAGCAGGTTCTTCGGAGCGGATGATGCGATAACCGATTATGCCCCCGGAAAGGACACATGGAGAGCAACCGTGATCACCCGCGGGAAGGACCCGGCCGAGGTATTGAGGAAAAGAAAGATGTTCATAAGCAGCGTAATGAAAGAGTGCGATCTGGAAGAGTATATCGACAGGTCCCCGAGGATGGTATAATGACAAGACTCACCGATGACATGGTAAAGGGCATAATCGACTCGCTGGACGGCACGAACGATATGCTGATCACATCGACCGGCATGGACACTTTGGAATTGGCGTGCGAAGCGATAGGCCTAACTCCCGAAATGTTGGACCTTGAGAACATAAAGGTCGGCGTGGTGCCCATCACATCCGGCAAAGGGATCATCAAGAAGTTCTCGGAATCGGTCGCGGAGATAGCGCGGAAGCTGGGAATGGAGGCATTCGTCACCGAAAATGCAGATGTGACCGGGATTGCCGAAGCCCTTTCCGCCGAGGCCGAGATAATATTCATGGCCGATGACATCAAATTCATCGCACTGAACACAACGAACGGAAAATTCTCCCACAATTCGTTCTCCACCGCTGCCGGTTACGTAACTGCGCTCAAAGGGGCTGCGGGAGGGCTTGCCGGAAAAGAAGTACTGATCTTAGGCGCAGGGAGAGTGGGGAGCATCGCCGCCGAAATGATGGCAGGGATGGGTTCGTACGTCACCGTATATGATATCGATGCGGAAAAGATGAAACGGCTCTCAGACAGCACCGGCGTGAAGATGACCGCGGACATCAACGGCGCGCTGTCCTCGCACGATTTTATTCTCAACGCATCGCCTGGAGCTATCGACGGAAGATATCTGAAAGAAGGAGCGATCGTCTCGTCGCCGGGGATACCTTTCGCCTTTGACGAGCTGGGGATGAAAAAGGCCAAAATGATAATACATGACCCGCTGGACATCGGAGCGGCGGTAATGGCGGTAGAGGCGGCATCGTTCTCCAGGCTCAAAAAGCCGTGAGCGGGACCGTTCTTAAGAAAGGAACGGCACGCCGTATCACAGGGTAGTTTGATATAGGCTCCAACCTGATACACCGGCATGGAAGAGTACAGGATCACAAATCCGGAGATCGTGGAATTAAAGCAGACGATGGGGTTCAGGGTGACCGATTCACGGTGGAGTGAGTTTGTCAGATCCCATCCGGACGGATGCACCAGTGCTGAGATGACGAGGTTCGTGAAGCAATGGATGGATCCGCCGTATAAAGTGGAGGGGGACATCGATGCGCACCTGGAAAGGATACTGAAGGTCTTTGTGGACTTCGTAAGGGGCTGATTAGGCAGACCTTTCTTTCCTATCTCAATTTTTTCTTCTTCAGGCGATTTGTGAGCGTTCCGCTGCAGAGCGTTCTTTTTCAATGATCAGATAAAATGAACAATACCGGACCGAAGGAGCACGGAGGTCCCGTTCCAGCCGTTCCGGCGGATAAAGATGGCCCGTAAGGGCTCAGTTGTTTTTCTTGGAAGCCTTTGCATTCTCGATAAAGCCGTTCCAGACCTTCTCAAGGTCCGGCCTTCGGACAGTATCCATGACATACTGTGCGAACTCGTCGCCGGTGGCGCCCGTGCTTCTTCCCGTCATGACCAGTTTCTTCTCGAATTGGACGCAGACGTCAAGCGCCATGTTCAGCCTTTTTCCTTTCTCGGCTTCACCGATGTGGTTCATCATCAAGGCCACGGCTTTGATCATACTGCACGGGTCGGCGTATTTTGCCCTGCCCTCGTCCACCATCCTGGGAGCCGATCCGTGTATGGCCTCGAACATGGCGTATCTCTTGCCGATGTTAGCGCTTCCGGCGGTCCCCACTCCTCCCTGTATCTGAGCAGCCTCGTCCGTGAGGATGTCTCCGTACAGGTTAGGAAGGACGAACACCTTGAAATCCGATCTTCTGGCAGGGTCTATGAGCTTCGCCGTCATGATATCGATGAACCAACTGTCCCATTTCACTTCCGGGTATTCTTTGCCGATCCTTTCCATCGTTGACAGGAACTTCCCGTCTGTGGTTTTGATAATGTTCGCTTTTGTCACTAAGGACACATAATTCAATCCGCTCTTTCTGGCGAAATCGAAGCCTGCCCGTATGATCCTGTCCGTGCCCTGAGTGGTCGCCACGCAGAAATCAATAGCTAGGTCCTCAGTCACATCTGTGCCGTTGCTTCCCAGCGCGTAACTTCCTTCTGTATTCTCCCTGAAGAATGTCCAGTCGATACCGAGTTCCGGAACGGATACCGGCCTCATATTGGCAAAAAGATCAAGCTGTTTCCGCATCGCGACATTCGCACTCTCGATGTTCGGCCACGGGTCGCCTTTGCTCGGAGTGGTGGTGGGTCCTTTGAGTATCACGTGACATTTTTTCAGTTCTTCAAGAGTATCGTCCGGTATGGCTTTCATGACGGCCGCCCTTCTCTCGATGGTCAGCCCGTCAATGACCCTGACCTCTGCCTTTCCGGCCTTTATTTTGTCGGCAAGCAGGAATTCCATCACTTTCTGGGCGGATGCGCAGATGTACGGGCCAATGCCGTCGCCGCCGCAAACGCCGATTATGAGTTTATCAAGCTGAGAATAATCGGTCCAGTCCCCTTCCTTTTTAAGATTCTCGACCCTTTTGAGCTGCTGCCTGAGTAATTCGCCGTATTTTTCCTGTGCGGCTTTGATGGATTCCTCATGTGTCATTTGCATCATCACGGAAACGAACTCTTGATAATAAAAATGATGGTCATAAAAACTCCTTGAGAGGATTATATACATCTATGCAGATGCACTCGTCCCATGATATTCGAAAGGCTTGCGAATGTGATTTTAAAACGTTCGAAACTCATTGTTATCTTGTGGATCATTATCCTGATCTGCGCTGTACCGATAGCGCTTAAAGCAGGAAGCGTTCTGGATTACGACACCACGAACATGGCGGGACCGGATGCCGAATCCATCAAAGGTGCCATGATAGTAGATGAATATTTTTACTCTCCTGACACGCAGGTCGAAGCAACCGTCCTTCTTGTAGCAAGCTTTGACACACCGGAAGAGAAAATGCACGCCCTCAGCCTGAACGAGATCATGCCCAATGAATTCCTTGAGTTCCTTGATAAGAACGGTTTGCATAAGGTAACAGACTTCCAGATATATGGTCTGTACACTGCCTCGGATGATGCGAACAAAGGGGTCGTGATCTACGCTGTTATCTATGGCGAGCAGATGGTCAATGACAACCTGGTAGCAGGAGATACGCCGGAACTCAGGAAATTCATCGGCAAAGTGTTGTCCGACCATGATATGACCGGGGTGACAACTTATGTCTCCGGAACTCCTGCGATCGCTTACGACACTGAGGCGTCCGCATCGGAGGACATCTCAAAGATAGACATATTCTCGGTGCTGATGATCCTGATATTGGTCGGATTGTTCTTCAGGTCTTTTGTGACATCGGCGATGCCGCCCATGACGATCGGTGTGGCTTTCGGAGTGGTTCTCTGCCTGATGTTCTTCATAGGCTCTGTTCTGGACATCATCTACATGACGGAGATGATCCTCCTGGTGTCAATGCTGGGAGCAGGGTGTGATTACTGTATTTTCATTTTAGCGAGATACCGTGAAGAAAGGGTTCACGGAGCAGAACATGAGGCTGCTGTCAAGAGCGCCGTCACATGGGCAGGCGAATCGATAACTACCTCCGGCCTTGCCGTGGTAATAGGGTTCGGCGCGATGTCCATCTGCTCATTCTCAATGATAAGCTCAATGGGCGTCATGCTGGCAGTAGGCATCATCATCGCGCTCGTGGCGGCCCTCACGCTGATAACCTCAGTACTTGCGATATTAGGAGAAAAGCTGTTCTGGCCGACAAAGATGGAATCGCTCAAAGAGGGCGGGAAAGCGGAAAAGGGATGGCACGGAAAGATGTCGCGCTTCGGACACAGATACTTTACCAAATCCGTCAACGCGTCTATAAAACATGCAAAATTGATAATAGCGGTGGCTGTGCTTTTCACAGTGCCGGCAGCCTACATCATGATGACATCCGAATCATCCTATGACATGATAGGCTCAATGTCAACCGGAGAAGGCAAACAGGGATTGAACGAAATTGGAGAGTACACCAACGGCGGCATGATCATGCCGAGTTATGTGGTCCTCGAGATGGCGGAATCTTTAGGACAGATCTATAACGCAGACGGCGCACCTATCGGTCTGCTTTTTTGGAATCCGGACAATGACCCGAAGATCAACGATTACCTGAAAGAACTGTCAACGCTGTCCTCCACTTTATCCGAAGATGACAACATCGGAGAGGTCTGGGGAGTCTATGCATGGCATGTACCGGCACTTAATGAGAAAATAGTGCCTTTCGTCCCCAAAGGGGGGATGTCCGACCATGAATATACGATAGCGGTCTATTCGGCTGCTGCAAACGAACTGCCGAATACACTCAAGATGCAGCTGCTTGCGCCCAGCCAGAAGACGGGCACCAGTTTGCTGGAAGATATAATAAAGATATATGAGACCGCAGCCGCCTCAGGGGTCAAGTATAACAACATGGATCTGAAGGCCGCTTTCGGAGAGGTAAGATATGACAACGTATATCTGAATGCCATGGTCAACTGGGTCCTGAATTATGTGCTGGCGACATCGGTCGGCGGAGAATCAGGCTACCATTATCCTACTGCGTTGACACATGTGAAGTATACTTTTATCACTAAGGATTCCGCAATGTCCGATCGTTCCATGGACACCATACAGTCTGTGGACGGAATGGTGTCGGAATTCATTGAAAACAACCAAGATATGGTTTCGGACAAGTGGCTTACGGGAAGCGCCGTTGTGATGTATGAGATATCGGAATTGGTCAGCAGCGAATTCCTTAAGGTGGAGATCCTCGCGGTGGTACTGATATTCATTCTGCTGTTCTTTGTGATGAAGTCCTTTGTGACACCGATACGTTCGATACTCACGATCCTGATGAGCGTTGTTTGGACGGTGGCGGTAACACATCTGATCTTTGGGAACCTCATGGGAGAAGGTGTGATATGGATGATCCCGATCATCCTGATAGTGGTGTGTTTAGGCCTTGGTATGGACTATGATATTTTATTGACCACTCGCATCAAAGAGAACCATCTGCACAGAGGGATGAGCAATGACGACGCGATACGCCACGCCGTGACGCACTCCGGATCGGTAATAACGATATGCGGCCTGATAATGGGCGGCGCGTTCGGTACGCTGATGCTTTCCGGCACCAACATGCTCCAGGAGTTCGGGTTCGCGCTGTGCTTTGCGATACTGATCGATGCCCTTCTGGTGCGTACGTACATTGTGCCCGCAGCAATGCACCTTCTCGGCGATCTGAACTGGAAAGGTCCCAAGTTCATGCAGAAAAAAACAACAAAACCGCCGGAGTGAGGCGGTCTTACCTTTTTTTGATCCTCTTCCTCAACTCATCCATTGTTGTGTGAGGGTCTGTGGACCGCATCAAAAGGTTTCTCACACAGATCCCTTTGCATCCCGCGTCGATGACCATGCCGACATTGCCTGTGTCGATCCCGCCGATGGCGAAGACCGGTATGCGGACGGAACCGCAGACCTCTTTCAATTCGTTTATTCCCTTTCCTATGGCATCCGGTTTGCATGTGGTCTCAAAGACATTGCCGTATATCAGATGGGTCGCGCCGTTCTTTTCCGCTTCCATGGACTCATACTTGGAATGTACGGAGACCCAGACCTCTTCAAAATTGTTCAGTTTGCCTACGTTGGCGATAAATGGATCGAACGGCAGCTGTACGCGTCCGTTGTTGATGGAAGCAGCTACATTTAGGAATGAGTTGACACAGAACTTAACGTTATGATAATCGCATATCCGCTGACATTCAACAGCAAGATATCTGTAGCCTGCCTCTGAAAGGTCTTTCTCCCGGAGTATGATCATGTCGGGAGATGCTGTTGCTATCGCCTCGATCTGATCTAAGAAGTCCCTCAGAGCACTGATCCTCCTGTCCGTTACTGCGATTATCATACTCTCACATAGTCATTGAATACCGGCTGTAAGCCTCTTTTGGTCAGAACGCGTCTTATCTCATCCACGCTTCTCGGATCAGAGATGTCAAACTGCTCATCGCCCTTTTTTTCCTCCGCATGTCCGCCCACTCCTACCGATACTCCGGCGGATATCTTTGTGGCGCTCAGCCCGACGATATTGTCTCTGAAATCGGGGCTCTCTCTGGAAGATATGGTCTGTCCGGCGAAAGGCATGAAGATGCGGTACGCAAGCGCCACCTGCAGAAGATCTCTCTCAGATATTATCTCAGCGGAATATTTTCCTTTGCTGAAAGGCCTCAGCCTCGGCAGGGAGAAGGAGATCTCCGCGTGCGGGTATTTTCTCTGCAGAAGATATGCGTGGGTCCCGCATGCCAAGGCATCTTTTCGGAAATCTCCCAGTCCGAGCAGAGCGCCGAAGGCAACGCCCCTCATCCCTCCCATCAGTGCCCTTTCCTGTGAATTGAACCTGTATGAGAATATCTTCTTCGGGCCGAATGGATGGATCCTTTCATACTTCGACGGGTCGTATGTTTCCTGAAAGACCGTGACATAATCGGCGCCGCAGTCGCGAAGGCGGCTGTATTCTTGGACATTCAAAGGGTAGATCTCAAGCCCGATGTTCCTGAAGTACTTCGCTGCCGTCCTAACGCAGCCGCTGATGAAATCCAAATCAGACTTCTCCCTGGATTCCCCTGTCAGGATAAGGACCTCGGCAAGGCCGGATCTTGATATTATCGACATCTCTCTGTCAATATCCTCCTGAGAGAGTTTTGCCCGGCGGATATCGTTGTCCGCATTGAAACCGCAGTACAGGCAGCCGTTATCGCAATAGTTCGATGCGTACAGAGGAGTGAATATGCTGATAGAGTTGCCAAAATACCTTTGAGTCTCTTCTCTGGCCCTTTGTGCCATTTCCTCAAGGAAGCTGCCCGCAGCAGGCGAGAGAAGAGAGGCAAAACCTTCTATGCCGAGGCGGCTCTCGCCGAGTGCGTTCTAAACATCTGTCTCCGTGAACGAAATAGGATCAAGCTCGGAGACCTTTGACAGAGTGTTCTTCATGATGTTGGACTTTATCGGTTCCATATGTTCGAAGTAGTCGCCGGCATCCGTGAATTCTCTGGTCATTCTGCACCCTCTAAAAATCCGGTGAGCGGGCTGGAAGCCTCCCCTCTGTTATGAAGGATCCTGCCCGGTTTTGAAAGGAATGCCGCCCTTCCCGCTTCGATGGCCAGTTTGAAGGCCTTGGCCATCATCGGTATGTTGCCCGCGGTAGCGATCGCTGTATTCGCCATTACCGCAGCGCACCCTATCTCCATGGCTTCGCATGCCTGCGACGGCCTTCCGATGCCGGCATCCACTATCACAGGAAGGTCCAGCTCGTCTATTATTATCTTTATGAAATCTTTTGTCAGCAGCCCTTTGTTGCTCCCGATAGGTGCGCCGAGAGGCATGATCGCGGATGCTCCTGCGTCCGCCATCGACCGCGCGGCAGATAGGTCCGGCATCATATACGGCATGACGATGAAGCCCTCGTCGGCAAGCATTCTGGTGGCTTTGATCGTTTCGCAGTTATCGGGGAGAAGATACCGCGAATCTCTTATTATCTCGACCTTGATCATATCGCCGCATCCCAGTTCCCTTGCGAGCATTGCGATCCTTACGGCCTCTTCCGCATTCCTCGCCCCAGAGGTGTTCGGCAGCAGCGTCAATCCGGCCGGAATGTAATCCAGGATGTTCTCTTCTCCTTTTTCGTTCGCTCTTCTCACGGCAAGGGTCGCTATCTCAACGCCCCCGTTCTCCATGACGGCCTTCGTCATATCAAGCGAGAACTTTCCTGAACCCAGTATGAATCTGGAATTGAATCTCCTGTTCCCTATCCTGAGCTCATCGGTCATTGTTCACATATCTCCCTTGATAATTAATGAAATTACGGCATTTGCCATGTGTCCTGCGCAAATGTTCACTCTCGGCGACATAAGACCTCCTTTGGCATCCTCCAGGTCAATACCGTCACCGCATATGTAAAGGTCAGCGAATAACCTTTCTGTTCTTATTTCGTTGGACCTTCCGAATCCCGCCATTCCGGAACCGGACACGACCTTGATCCCGGGGCATTTTTCAAGAAGAGCATTGATAAGCATTGCCTTCTCAGAGGGAACATCAAAGGCTTCGCAGACGATATCGCATTTTCCGAAGATGTTCGGGATGTTGGATGGTTCCAGCTTCATATTGTGCTTTTCAATAGTAAGATACGGGTTGATCTTCTTAAGCAGCTCCTCGGCGGCATCGACCTTCGGTCTTCCGATCTGATCGAGATAGTAATTCTGTCTGTTTATGTTGGTGATATCAACTATGTCAAAATCGGCAACTGTCAGATAGGACACTCCTGCTCTGACAAGCATTGCAGCGATGTTCGATCCGAGGCCACCTAGGCCTGCGATGCCTATCTTTGCTTTTTTTATTTTATTATGAATTTCGGGGCCGTGTCTTGCACAAAGAGTATGGTCCAACTCGTCCATGCTTGGAAACGACATCATCCACCACCAACAAACCCGACTATTTCAACGGAGTCGTCCTCTTTTAGAAGTGTGCAGGCGTACTCCGACCTCGGAATGATCTTTCCGTTCAGTTCAACTGCCACCCGGTCCTGTCTGCGGCCGGTGTTAAGGATCAGATCCTCCACTGTCATCGGCGGAATCAGTTCCAGATGCTTACCGTTGACTTTCATGCTATTACCGTAAGCGCACTCAGATATTTGGTCTTACTTTCAGTATCATATCTCTAAGTTCATGAGCAGCTGACGGGATATCTTTCTGCGACACAACGGCGGAGACCACTGCCACGCCGTCCGCACCGGCTCTGATAACGTCTTGTATATTCCCTCTGTTGATCCCGCCGATCGCCATCACAGGTATGTCAACAGCCGTTTTGACCGTGAAAACGGCGTCGAGACCCATGCCGTTGCGCGCATCGTGTTTGGTGGAGGTATGAAATATCGAACCCACACTGACATAATCTGCTCCTTCCGATTCCGCTTTTCTTGCCTCTTCCGGGCTGTGTACTGACATTCCTATCAGTTTGTCGTCTCCGAGCAGTTCTCTGGCATCTTTTATCGGTATATCAGACTGACCGAGGTGCACGCCGTCCGCATCTGACAATATTGCAATATCCACTCTGTCGTTCACAATGAAGAACTTTGCATATTTTTCCGAGATGGTCTTGATCTTTCTGGCTTGCTCAAGCACCTCTTTTCCGTCAGACCCTTTCATTCTCAGCTGAACGATGTCGGCGCCGCCGGAATAAGCAAGCCTGGCGACCTCGGACTCAGACAGACCGTTCGACAAGGCACGGTCTGTTATCACGCAGAGTTCGAACATACTGCTTAATCGCAAACAGACCTATTAATGCTATCCGAAGGCCAATGAAACAATGGTCGGTAGGAATGACAAAAATATTCAGGTCAACTCAGGTATCCAAAATGCAAGAAATTTCACATTTCAGATACCTAAAATGCAAGAAATTTCACATTTTGGATATCTCAAATGCAAGAAATTTCACATTTCAGATACCTAAAATGCAAGAAATTTCACATTTTGGATATCTCAAATGCAATAGATGAAAAATATGGATATCTTTTCAAAGGCCATAGTGGCTGTAAACCCCAAAAACCATAATTGCAATTGAGAAAACACCTGCAAGAGAAATGATTGAAATGGTTTGAAAGACCCGATCAGAACTCGCAGCGTTTGCTGAGATTTGCGGGGAGATACATAGGGCGTACGGGATAGCCTTCAGTCTCGCTCTTTATTTTGGAGACAAGTTCCTCAACGGTCATGTCGACATCCTTGTTCTCGGACCTCACATAGACCTTTAGTTTCCCGCTTTTCATCTCGTTCTCGCCGATCACCGCGCTGTATGAGCACCAGTCTTGCTTTGCTTTCCTTACCTTCTTGCCGACTGTAGCGTCGGTGTCGTCAACGGACACTCTGATCTTTTTGGCCCTGAGGCCGTCTGCCATCTCTTTGGAAGCGGAAACGTAATCCTCCGACATAGGCATCAAGCGCACCTGTTCAGGAGCTATCCATGTAGGGAGATATCCCGGCACGCCGGTCTTCTCCATCTGAACGGCAGTGTCCAGCAGCGCGTACATGTATCTCTCGATGGAACCTATGACCGCGCAATGGAGTATGATCGGATAGTGCCTCTCTCCTTTCTCGTCGGCATATGTGATCCCGAATCTCTTGGCGTTGCCGATGTCGATCTGCACGGTCCCGATCTCTCTGGGCCTCTTCATCTGATCAAGCATATGATACTCGATGTTGACCGTCCAGTAGTAATTGATCCCCTCGGGGTAAATATGGATCAAAGCATCTTTGCCGTGTTCTTCGCAGAGCTTTCTCACCATTTCCTTATTGTCCTCAAAAGCTTTTCTGGAAGAGAAGTTGACGAGCATATCGTAATCTCTTCCGATGTTCTCTATCTCGTCGTATATCTTTCCGTCAAGGAGCGTGAAATACTCATGCGCTTCAGGTATTGTAGTGCACATTACATGGAAATCGGGCATGTTAAGTCTTCTTGTTCTGAAGCATAACATCGTCTCTCCGGACTGTTCGAGTCTGTATGAATCAGCCACCTCGAACGCGCCGAACGGCATCTGTTTGTAACTTATGTTCCATCCCCTTATCATCGCGAACTGCTGGTGGCATGCCGCATATCTCAGGATGAAACTTTTTTTCCCGGTGTTTATGCTGTAGAGTCTGTCGCCGAAAAGCTCTGCGTGCTCTTTGACCGCCGGTTCATCCAGCGAGAACATGTTCGTTCCTTTTACGTTATATACGCTGATCCCGGAGTTGTTCACGATGTCCGTGGAATAATCGGATATGAGGTCGAACATCATCGCCCCCGGCGGGGCGAGGTTCATGTGCCCCACGTCGGACATAGATTCCCACTGGATACCGAACTTCTTGCACAATCTCAGATATTCCGGTTCTCCGCTGGACGGAGCCTCTTTGCCGAGGGCCTCCTTGTCGATCATGGACATCATGCAGTCGGAGCCGTTTTTGTAGTCCTCGATCGACACTTCCTTTCCGTCGATCTTCAGAACGAAATAAACATCTTTTCCTTTGGGCGCGGTCTTCTCTTCCTTGCCCTTGAAATCCCTGGAAAGTTCGGAAAGCGGATGGCCTTTGCATTTGATGTCGAATGATTTATACCACCCGAACGGTGCGCGTGAGACCTCCGCACCGGATGCTTCGATCATTTTCTTCATCATGTCGAGCATCTCGATGCTTGCTTTGGGTTTTGCAAGGTCGCTGCTCAGGTGAGCATAGGGGTAGAGCATTATGCGTTCCGCGCCGACCCTCTCCTTTGTGGCCAAGATATCCTTCGATGCCTCTGTTGCGACCTGCAGGATCTTATCTTCATCGTCGCTCTCCACGGTGATGAAAACTACCAAAACCTCATCCATCTTTCCGCTATGGAGGTCATCTGGTATTGCCTCGGCGACCTTCGTTTTGTCTTTTGCCTCGAATTCCATCGAGTCGGCATGAATGTACAATGCTCTCATGATACCAGTGTTCCTTTCCTTTCTTCGGTCTCTTAATAAAGAGAACCGAACATGACATATTGCATATCAGGAGTAATATAAATAAACGTTTGAAGGCACACGGAGGTCCCGTCGGAGGCCCTCACGGATGCTTATAACCAAGAAGACAGTAAGATTCTTCCATTCCGCCCGCCGTGATTTAAGCCTCTGCCTTGATTCCTTGGGCGGAGTCGCTGTTTCTCCACAAAAAAAGATTTTGGAAAAGGTTTCAATATATGCTGGCAATTCTTTTTTCTCTGCAGACTCTCAAATGAGCTTTACCACCCCAACATGGGCAGATAGATCACTGTGAACGTTGCGTTCGCCCTCATCCCGCTGCCGCCGGCTGGAGTATAGGCAATAAACTCAACCGTGTATGCTCCGGGTGCGAGGGTTCCTGTGATCATCACCGCCGAGAATATTCCGTCCGCAAAGATCGGGACGCTCACGATCGTGGCGGGGTAGCCGTAAACCCATATGTCGACGTGGTCGATGCCCACAACGTATCCGCGCACAATGACCGCGTCGGTTCTGTTGTACACTGCAACGACATCAGAGATGCCTCCCACAGTGAACGTCGCGGTCGCCCTTATTCCGCTGCCGCCGGCAGGGGTGTAGGCAACAAGCT
>JAIRQG010000102.1 GCA_031256615.1 Candidatus Methanoplasma sp.
GAGAAAGAGATCATCATAAACGACATATCCGGGGTTGAATTCATGCCGGACAGGGACAAAGTCCTCTTTGAAGAGTATTACAGATATAATGACGGCATTATCTTCGTCATTGATCCGCTTGAGGTTCTGGCTCTGCACCGCTCACAATCCCCTACAAAGGGTTCAAAGAACACTCCGATCGCAACTTTGGAGTCCTTTTACCACATGTACACGGAGATCAACGGATACGGCCCTGCGGTGAAGTCCACGGTCCCGTTCGCTGTGGTACTGACAAAAATGGATGATGCACGGGTAAAATCCGCGGTCAACGCTGAGGCGTCTCCTGTCGAGTTCCTGGTCAAGCACAGCCATAAGATGTTCATCGATATCACGGAGTCTGCATTCAACACGGTCAGATACTTTAAGGTCGCATCTCTCGGCGAGAACAGCAATGCCATGGAGCCGTTCATGTGGATATTGGCGGAGAACGACAAGAACCTGAAAGAAAAGCTGTCCTGAGGATCAGACCGGCGGTCTTTCCTCTCTGCCGTCAGAGAATCGGATGAATCTTTCGGTCCCTTTAGGGTGAAATTTATCGATAAGGTCCCAGGGCCAGCTGTCAAACTCATTCTCTCTTATGAAGTTCATGGCCTTTCTGACGCTTTTGTCGCTGTCAAGTATGACCGGCCCAAATGATGACATTTTTTCGCCTATAGGTTCCCCTTCAAGCAGCCAGTATGTTCCTTCGGAATCCCCATTGACGATCGTTGCATCCGAGTTCCCGTCAAGCTTGAACCTCTGCGATGCTTCATACTCTTCGTCTCCCAGCCTTACGGTGCTGCCATCGACGAAGTAGAGATTCCTGTTGACCGTCGGAGAGACCGCAGGCAGCGTTGCTTTGGATCCGGGAGACATCCTTATCAGAAGTATTCGGACATGATTCTTTTTTTCGGAAGCCCAAGAGATCTCGTTTGGAGTGCATGCGTCTGTGCCGTCAAAGCTTCCGGCAATGATCTTGACGGAATATTCTCTTCCCTCATCATCTTTCCTTTTAACGACGGGTATGTCTTCTGACCACATCATCCTGACGTCCGGAGCGGTCCCTTTATCCTTCAGCGGCAGGTTGATCATTATCTGAGTTATGTCATTGGGGTTGGGGCGGTCGTCATGCGCAAGGGGGTACATCTCATCGTGCAGGTACATACTGCCGGCCGACACCCACTGAACATCCCCGGATCCGTATCTTCCCTGGTTGCCGAGAGAGTCAAAATGATCGATGAAACCGACCTCAGGTATCGTGACCGTCTCATATCCCCAATGCGCATGCATGGGGAATCCGGGAACGACCTTCCCGTGATACATCCGGAAACCGAAGGTCTTTTTGTAATCTCTTCCAAGGTTCCTTCCGCTTATCTCATGCAGAGGAGGGGCCTGCTGAGCGTTTCCCTTTGGGTATTCGTCAGCATGATGGGAGGCGAACACGAAGGGGTCCTCTGTGTCCCAGTGAAGCTTCAGATACTGCGTCTTCATGACCGGCCCCGATCTCTTCTTTCCAAACATCACATGTTCACGCATACATTAAATGAACAATAGATTAAAAATATCGGCCCTGTTTCTGTTGAATATGGCCGGAGACAAAGAAGGGCAGGAAGGGGTGCGGCTCAACAAATTCCTCAGCGAGGCTGGAACGGCATCCAGAAGAGGATCGGACCGGATAATCGAAGAAGGGCGGGTCACCATCGACGGAAGGACGGCGGTCCTCGGCGACAAAGTGTTCCCTGAGAACAAAGTGTGCGTTGACGGCAAGGAAGTCAAAAGAGTGACGGAGGACATCATTCTCGCTTTCTATAAGCCCATGGGGATAACCTCCACCTCCGATCCCAATGATGCGGACAATGTCATAGACTTCATAGGATATCCGAGGAGGATATTCTCCATCGGAAGACTCGACAAAGATTCTGAGGGGCTTCTTCTTATGACGAACAACGGCGATCTTGCAGACAAAATAATGCGCTCGAGGAACGAACATGAGAAAGAGTATATCGTAAGGGTGAGCAAGGACCTTACGAAAGAATTCCTGAACAAAATGTCCGATGGCGTGATCCTCGATGACGGCAGACTGACCAAAAAATGTCTTGTGGAGGCAACAGGCCCCCGGGAATTCAGGATAATCCTGAAACAGGGGCTCAACAGGCAGATCAGGAGGATGTGCGACCAGCTCGGCAATGAAGTAAAGAACCTCAAACGCATAAGGGTGGTCAATATAACGCTGGGAGATCTCAAAGAAGGCCGTTACAGGGACATATCCAAAAGAGAAAGGGAAGAGCTGTACAGACAGCTCGGCCTGAAATGAAACAGGTTTGAAAAAAGGGGCCTGAGCCCCTTGTTTGTTCAGTTCCTGGTGACCCTTTCCATCAGTCCCTGGGAGTCCTTGATCTCGGCATCGGACATCTGGAGCTTGTTCTGCAGCTGGTATTCGGCATGCTGCGACATGCAGTCGACGTGCGAGACGAGTATCCCTTCATCCGTGGCGACGAACTTGACGGTTATCGGGGTGCTCCTGTTCACTCCTTCCGGAAGGTCCATCTCGAACTCTCCCACGCTGTATCCGTCAATGAGCTCGATCCTCTTTCCTTCCTCGGTGTTGGACGCGGAGTTCTCGTATATCTCCACTTTAATGGAGGCCTGTCCGTCATCTATCGGGTAGTATGTCTTGGTGGAGACTATCGGAAGCACTTCGTTCCTGAAGATGATGTTCGATATCATCTCTCTTCCGTCATCGTACATCGCTTTGATGCCGAACGACTTGCTCAGGACGTTGTGTACCGTTATCTCCCCTTCCTTGGGGATGTAGGTCTCGCCCGCTACCGCCGCGGCTGCGGATTCCTCTGCGATCGCCCAGTTGTGCGACTTTGCGAACAGGGCCGCTCCCTTTGCGATGGACTGGTCCGGGTCGAACACCTTGACGTTGGCCTCAGGGTATTTCTGAGTTATCCCGTTCTTGACCTGAGGCATCCTGGAGGAACCTCCGACCAGGATGACGTCGTCAATGTCCGTTATGGAGAAGTTCTTTGAAGCGAGCGTTCTGTCGATTATGTCCAGGGTGGTCTGCATGAGCGGCGCCGTTGCGGCCTCGAATTCAGCCCTTGTTATTGTGTAGACCGCTTTCTTCCCTCCGACGGTAAGCGTTCCCTTGGTGGACTCTGCCGAGGACAGTCTCTTCTTTATCGTCTCGGAATCGAGAATAAGGGCTTGTTTCACGTCATCGTCATCCTCGAGTTCGCTCTCGTCGATGCCGTTCTCCTCGCACACCTTCTGCTTTATGATCTTGGTGAGCAGCTGGTCCCAATCCTTGCCTCCGAGAAGCCTCTCGCCGTCCGTTGCGACGGCTGTGAAAGAGGTGCCGTCGATCTCCAATATGGTAACATCGAATGTACCGCCTCCGAGGTCGAACACCATGACCCTCTTCCTTCCCTCTGTTCCGGCACCGAATCCGAAGGATATCGCCGCCGCGGTTGGCTCATTTATTATGGTCACGCCTTCAAGACCGGCAACGTAGCCGGCGGTCTTTGTGGCATCCCTTTCATTCTGTCCGAAGTATGCCGGACAGGTTATCACCGCTTTGGTCACTTCCACTCCGTGGTTGTCGTTGAAGTCGTTGATCATCTTCCTGAGGATGGCCGCCGACAGAGTGATGGGTGTGTATTTGTCCCCGTCGATGTCCACCTCATAGTCTGTTCCGATCTGCCGTTTTATTGCGGTCACCACCCTTTCTATGGGATACATTATGGCCATATCTTTAGCGGGCGAACCGACTATTATCTCTCCGTTCTCGTTGAAAAGAACGACCGACGGTGTTGTGTCTTCCTGCTCGAAGTTCTTCTCAACAACTGGGTCGCCCTCTTCATCTATGTACGCCAGGCACGAGTATGTCGTACCCAGATCTATTCCGATCACATATTCATTGCTCATTCTTTTTCATCTCCATCTGTTCTTTCGTTCTCAGAAAACCTATAGATTTTTACCTTCTCCTTGAGGAGGACGCGTCCCTGGTACACGTACCCGTCCGACACCCTCTCCGCTATCATACCGTTCATGGATTCATCGTCGGTTGGTATGACGTCGACGATTCTTTGGTGTGTTGTGTTCAGTTTCTCAAACTTGCTCTGGCCTATCTGAACGCCGCAGTCGACCAGGATGTTCTCCATGTCAACCCCGTACGCTTCGAATGAGCTCAGCACGTCCTTTGCCGAAAAACTGTCCAGTTTAGAATTAATCGCTTTGCAGAGTTTGAAGAAGTCCTCCCTCATCGCGGACAGCTGCTCCAGCATCACCGTTAGCTTCTTGTTCGCAAGTTCCGAATCCCTTCTGTTCACGATCGACGAATATTCTTTCAGCTGCTCCTTTGACGTCGCATATTTCCCGAGTTCCGACGCCAGGCCTGCGACCATCTCTTTGATCTCGGCCATCTCTTTCTCGAGACGGTCCGTTTCCTCCGCCGGGGCCGGTTCATTAGGGGGTTCGCACTCCGCTGCAGGTATGTTGAGGACCATTTCCTCCGCGATGATGTCCTCTATGATCACCTCTTCTTTCAGAGGTTCCTCCTGCTCGGGCGGCTTCGCGCATTCATGCTCGGGCAGCTTTATGCTTACGGCCGTTTCCTCCGGCGGCGCCTTTTCCACAACGGCCCCCTCTTTTTCTTTCTCCTCCACGGAGCCGGTCACCAGGAAGTTCTTGAGCTTGCTGGTTTTACTTGACATCTTCTTATCTGTCATCTTCTCATCTCCTCCAAGCTCTCGCTGAGCCATATGAAGGGGTCTTCCACCCTCATTGGCGATATCCCTCTGGTAAGCACATTCCCGGTAGGATTGCTTCCCAGAGCGGATACGGCAAAGTAAGAGTGATGTTTGAACTCTTTGACTATCTGCACAAATCCTTTCGACACCACTCTGCGCATGTATTCTTCGATCTCTGCGCTTATTTGTTCACAATTCGTCCTGTCATACTTCCCTCTTTCCCTTTCTATGTAAAGTGATGAGTTCAGGCCGAACAGTATGCTGTTCTCCTCATCGTTCTCCGGCGCCTTCATCAGGACATCTGCTTTTGTCAGCACGACCGCGAGCGGGATATGTATGGGGTCCTTCATTTTGAGGGAGTTGTTCGCCCTTATTATGTTGGCAATGTCGGACAGCATGTTGGATACGTTGCTTCCCACGGGGGGTTTGTTCTCCATGCGTATCCTTGTATTGATATATGGTATCTGAAGAGGGTCCACCAGGAAAACGATCCCCGACGCTCTGGAAATGAATGAGTTAAGGTTAAGCCCCATCATCTTTCCCGCGGAAGCGAGATCCTCTCCGGCCGTGTCGAAGAAGGCCAGGGTGTAAACGCGCGGAGAATCTCCCTCCAAGAATCTGAGATAGTATATCATCGGCTCCCTTGACTCCCTGCTCTCTTCGAACGAGAGCGTGGGCGCGAGCTTCCTCCCCTCTTCGTACAGCCTCTTGTAGTACATATCCCTGTACCTGAGAGTGGTGCGGTCTGTGGCCGGGCTCATCGTAGCTCCGAACTCCTGCGAGAAGGAGTTCCTCAGCTGGTTGATGAGTACGGCAATGTAGTGGCTCTTGCCCACCCCTTTTGGCCCCAGCAGTACGAACACCGTGCTCCCTTCTTCCTCTACCCCCTGAGGGATCGGATTATGGCAGCTCGGGCAGAGCCTTTTGTAGACGGGTTTCTTGCATATGTCGCATGCTCCCGACGAGTTCCTTATCACATGGTATTTCGTTGTGGCGGGCGAGGGCCCTGCGGGGTCCTTCCCGAGAAAGATCGTGTTCTCTATGTCGATCTCTTCCTCGTTGCTCTTGGATTTGAATTTTCGTGCGCCCCTTTCATCCAGTTCCCTGAGGAATATCTTCGTGCACGCAGGATTCGTACACTGATAGTGTATGTCTTTCAGATCGACCGAACTGAAACAGAAGGGGCATGTGTATTTTGTCGAACTGCTGCTGGTCTGCGACTCCGGTTTCCTTGCCATTTTTTTACTTCTCCTTGTACAGCGGGTGTATGAATCTGAACATGTTGTAATCCTCTTCTTTGACGAAGAACAGTCTCACTTTGCTGATGTCCACCCTTTCTTTCACAGTGAACATTATGGCCGCATTTCCGTTATTGACGGGAACGGGCCTGTTGGAAGACCATATCGATTCTCCGTCCCATATCTTAAGCGGTATGCCCTCTTTGACGGCCACTGCCGTCACGGGGGGAAGCTCTCTGACCTCGCGGTCGGTCTCAATGCTCAGTATTATTCTCATTTCTGTTCTTGACGATCCTTCGACCGACATGTTGTATCTGACCTTGTTGCATGCTCCGGAATAGATGTCCAGGCTCATTCCGCGCGATGTCATCCTCTCGCCGGACACATCATACACTGCGTACAGCGTAACAACCCTCTTCTTGGAGTTGCCCATCGGTATCCTGACCATCTTATCCTTGTTGTAAGCTTCTTTGGTGATGGTGATCCTTTCAGCCTCGAGATCGTCCGGCCCCGACGCCACGGATGACTCCTTGACCGCCAGTATGGCAGAATCGGCACCGTTGGGCCATGTCATCGTCACATCGCAGTCGTTGCCGCTCATCCTCTTCTCCACATCCCTGAACGGTTTCAGGTTGGCGACCATTATGTCCTTGCCTCTGACGGCAACCTTCCCCGCCGGTATCATCGGATAGATGTACTGAACGGCGCCGTCCGGAAGGAAGAATTTCATCCCGTTCTCATACGTCTCAAGCGGCTGTATCTCTCTCATCCATGCGTTCAGGTCCTCAAATTTGACCATCCTTCCGAACATGTTCACCTTTCTAGGCGATGAATAGAGGACCACTTTCTCTTTGCTCTTCCACTTGGCCGTAAAAGAACCGTCCGCTTTGTTCCATCTGATCTCCATGTCCCTTATTGGCTCCGGGAACTTTGTGGTCGTGTATGAGAACGCGCTGCCCATCGATCTCTCGGTGCGGCCTCTGCTTTTGTATTCCGCAACGAAAAGATAGTGGTACTTCACTCCTCCTTTCAGGCCGTAGTCGTCGATGACGGTCTCTCCGCCGTGCATTATCTCGACCTCTTCTCCGGTGCCTGCGGCAGAGGTGCCCTCCTTTCTCCAGATGCGCACTTTCGAACAGCCTTTGGGCTTTTCGTATACCAGCCTCAGACCGCCCTCGATGGGTTCGATGATCACGTTCTCTACTTCTTTGAATACCATTATGGGGCCGCATGAGGCGGCCTCTCTGGAAAGTATCCCCCATCTTTTTGAGTAAACTGAATAATAAAGATCTACGCCGGGTTCCATCGTCTTATCCAAAAAGATGCTTCCCGGTATCTCTGCCAGAGGGACCGTGTCGTCGGTGACGGTCGGAATGGAATCCTTTCCTCTGAAGATGCAGAATGTCATGCCGGCCCTCTCTTCCGGAACGGCGAACTTCAGCAGCACCTTTCCCTCTCTCATCTGAACGGTCGCATCGGCCGGAGAGTCCGGAGGGTGCTCTTTCATCTTTGCCATGGCTATGGGGTGATCGGGGCACATCTCCACGGCTGTGACATACATCATGGTGCTGTCCGGATATCCTACGGCCCGTTCGCATATTTTGTCCGCTTCGATCGTCTTCTGCACTGATTCGTCGTACTTCCTTTCGATGTCCGGGTTGTTCAGTATCTTTGTGAAATCCAGTTTCGCATCGTCGACCACGCCTCTGAGCGCATAGTACTTCCTCTGCTTGTAGAGAAGATCCACGGTGTTGATGAACTCCGTGTATTTCGACGCCAGCGGCTTAAGCTCGTTCTTCATCTCGAGAAGGGCAGGATAGGTCGAGTATGTCTGCTCTATCTTTGCTACACAGTTCGTTGCCTCTTCTATCATCCCGTAGGAAAGGGCGATCTTGAACTTCTTCTCGAGTTCCTTTGCTTTGTTCAGTCCTTCCTGGAAATCAAACCCGCACTTCACGCAGGCGTTGTTCCCGGAGGTCTGACTGGTCCCGCACTGAGGGCATCTGGTCTTTATGTTCGCCCCGCAGACGGAACAGCACATTACGTTGTCCCCGATCTCGACAAGCGCGTTGCAGTTGTAACATGTTGTGAGCTTGCTTTCTTTGGACGAGAAATTGGAAAGGTATTTCTTTTTCACGCAGTACTCTTCGAGTATGGATATCGCCATGGCGGGGTCGGCATTCGTGTTGCGGACGTGTTTATTGATGATCTCGTCGATATATTCTCTTGTGAAGGGCTGTCCGTAATCTTCGTCCATCATCTCTTTTGCCGGACCGAGGATCCTCATGCATTTACCGTATTTCACCAGGTTTGAGAGGTCCGGGTCGGAACCCAGAAGAAGCTTGAGCGCCCTCAGCGTCTGAATGTATGAATCCTGATTGGGAAGCACTTCCTGCCTTACGCTGTTCACTCTTTTCTCGCAGGCGTCGAATGCCGTTCTGATCTGAGTGAGAGAACTTCCTTCGTCAAGGAGATTGATGCTTATCTCAAGGTCCTCGTTGCTGATAAGATCGTTCATGAGGTCCATCGGAGTGAAGGTATGTACCTCCTGCAGCGCTTTGAATGCCGATACGACCTTCTCGCTGACAGGCGGGGAGACTGATGTCTTTTTTATCCCTGCCAGGCTTATCAGGTCCTCTTTGCCCACGCTGTCCCACTGTAATTTCTTGGCAAGGTTCTCTGCTGTGCCCGGCAGCAACACGCGGTTGCCGTCGTGAAGCGTTATGGAATCCCTGTTGAGCCTTGACGCCTTTGCCTTGAGGATCTTCCTGCCTTCGTCAAACTCTTTGGACCTGAGGACCGAGTCCTTCATGACCCGGCGCATATCGGGTACGGCCTCGAGCCATTTTCCGATCTGGAATCTGCGGTCCAGGTCATTCTGTTTGTCTTTGCTCTCTTTGGTCCATTTGTTCTCTTTGGCGGCGATCTTCTTCTCTATTGCGTCGTAGGTGTATGTGTTCTCCTTAAGAGGGTTCAGACCTATGAGGCGACAGTAATTCTCTCTGTCACTTGTCATCTGTCCCATCCCTCAGCGGAGCCTTCCTTTGACCTCTGCGCTCCCCAGCCTTCCATTTTTGGCGTTATTGGCGT
Source organism: Candidatus Methanoplasma sp. (assembly GCA_031256615.1). Classification (GTDB taxonomy): domain Archaea; phylum Thermoplasmatota; class Thermoplasmata; order Methanomassiliicoccales; family Methanomethylophilaceae; genus Methanoplasma. Next base: position 9,104 of record JAIRQG010000102.1, read on the forward strand.
CAGCACTCTCGCGCATCCCCATCGAGCCTCTGCTGATGGCGGTGGCGATCGTACTGAACGTCTCCCCGAGACGGTCAAGCGTGGTGAACATAGCGCCTTCTTCAACTGTCGATATCTGTTTAAGGAAGCCGATGTCTGCGTCGCCTATTCCAACCCCTACGACTGCGATCTTCGAGTTCCTGCACATCATTGCTTCGCTGACGGCGAAGTCCCTTTTCCCCCATATGCCGTCTGTAAGGATGACGATCATCTTCCCTCCGGGGCGGTTCGACATCATCGACGCCGCCGTGCCCATGGGGCTGGCATCCGTCCCTCTTCCGTAAACGTTCACTTTAATGCCGTCAAGCGCGGTGACGATCGTGTTGGGGTCTGAGGTCATGTCCATTATTATCCCCACTTCGTCACCGAAACCTATGAGGCCGAACTTGGTGTTCTCGTCCGCTACGCTCAGGACGAAGTCCCGGACAACATTCCTTACTTCATCAAGCGAGTTCCTCATGCTTCTTGACAGATCGATGCACAGAACGACGTTCTTTGCTATCGGCGCACTGACCGAAAGGTTATCTCTCGGCGAACCGCCCATCCACTCTATATCGTTGGGGACCGGCTCCGCATCTACCTGCAGAGGCTCTCCGTTCTGGAATGCGGACACCCTCACCACTCCGTTCTCGTCGTAGGTGTACTCTATGTCAATGACGGCGCCCTCGCCGGAATTGTAGAAACCGGTGATGACGACCCTGGCAAGCACATAGCAGTCCAAGGGCATCTTGCTCTCTCCCTGAAGAGTGAACACATCGATCACCTCCGTCATATTGCCGGGTTCTATCTTGAACGGTTTCCTGACGGACGACGGAACCTTGGAGTTCCTCTTGATCATTATCTCGTTGACGTACCTGTCTCCGTTGGGGCTCTTGGACAGGGCGCCTAGGCTGTGCGCGGTCACATCGCTTATCTGCACCTCTCTTACCCCGGTGCTTGTGCTGCAGTAGAATTCCGACGTGATAGCGGCGCCTTTCGCCACCGCCAGATCGGTGTCGGAGTGGTCGATGACCGGCCTTCCGGAGATCATCTCCAAGAATTTGGTCACCTGCGGCATCCTTGTGGACCCTCCGACCAAAAGTATCTCATCCACATCCGCCCAGGTGGTCCCGAGGTCGCTGAACAGTCTCATGCAGACATCCTTTGTTGCATTGAGAAGGAACTGCGTCCTCATGTCGAACTGCTCCCTTGTGAACGTGTATTTGCCTGTGTATCCTTCGTATTTTATTTGTATCGTGACGCTGTCTGTTTTGGTAAGGATCTTCTTGTAATTCTCACAGGCAACTATAAGTTCGTTCTTTGTGGGCTCATCGCCCCTGGGATCCACGCCGTGCTCTTCGAGGAACTGTTCGGCTGCGAACTTGACAATGGCTGCGTCCCAGTCCTTTCCTCCCAATAAATGGTTGCCGTCTGTTCCGAGGACCTTTATGTTCCCTTTGTTCACCCTCACAAGCGTGACATCGAACGTCCCGCCTCCTAGGTCATAGACCAGGACGGTCTTGTTGGATTCTTTGTTGTATCCGTATGATATCGCGGCGGCTGTAGGCTCGTTGATGATCTTCATGACCTTCACGCCGCAGGC
>JAIRQG010000113.1 GCA_031256615.1 Candidatus Methanoplasma sp.
TGGAATCTGAATATGACAAGGATCCTTTCGCGCCCGACCAAGAACAGACATGGCGAATATGTGTTCTTCATAGAGATCTCGGATTGCGCGGATGCCACAGACGTTTCTGACGCGCTTACCATGATAAAAAGGAAGACGATCTTCTTCAAGAACCTCGGTTCTTACGATACGCTTGATGTGTGAAGATCTCCTGTCAGAGCCACACCTGAAACACAGAAAGGCATCATATCGAGGACGCAGAAACGCTGATCTTCTTCAGCGGTGTTCGCTTAATGATTAATATGACCACACACATCCACACATATGGAGTCTCCGCGGTCTGGCCTGAAGAAATTCTTTATCGGCACGCTGATCGGGATAGTTTCTACTGTTCCGGGCGTAAGCGGGGCGGTCCTTGCCGTATGCTTCGGCATTTATGAGAGGGTTGTAGCGGACATCGCAGACATTGTACACAAAATAAGGGATGATTTCTGGTTCCTGGCGACAATAGGGCTTGGGATCGCCTTCGGCATCATTATGATCTCTTTCGGCCTTGATTATGTGATAGACAATTACAGAGTGGCCTCGATGCTGCTGTTCCTGGGCCTGATATTGGGACAGCTTCCGGAGCTGTGGAAATTCACAGAGCCAGCAATCAAAATTTCCGCAGCTGATATCGCGGCATTCGCTGTCGGCATTGTCATAATGTCCTTCTTTTTGGTCCTGGGTGCATCTGAGGAAAAGGTCCTTTCGCATGACCTTATGTCCTGTCTTTACATGGTATTGATCGGCGTGATCTTTTCGGTATCGCATCTCGCCCCGGGAATAAGCGGTTCAACCGTGCTTCTTGCAATGGGGCTGCTGGCTCCTCTTATGAGTACGATCGCTGAGTTTGATATTCTCATCATCCCTCTTTTGGTCGGTGTTTTCATCGGCCTTATCGGGTTTGCCAAAATAGTCCATTACGCCCTGACGAACTACAGGAAATCCACATACATGATGATCTTGGGACTGACCGTCGGGTCCATTTTTGTGATAATAAAGGAGTCTGTAACACCTTACCCTGAAGCTGCCGATGTATTACTGGGGATCGTCGCACTCTTTGCGGGAATACTCATCAGCCTTTGGTTCTCAAGAATAGGCAGGAAGGCATCAAAAGAATTCTCCGTGAAGTAAAAAATAAGGATAACGGGGGGATGGAATGGGATGCTTTCCCCGTTTCTCCTGAAGATCATTCTGTGCTATTTGGGGATGCACTGCGGTCTTCAATATCATCATCGACGGGAGAGTATATTAAGAAAAGCGGGGGAGGTCTCCGAAAGTACCCGAAAGTACCGAAAGTGCATCAACCTTTTACGATTGCATTATCATCAAGAATAAAAGTATCACTTCTTCTTGTGCCTTATCTTGACCGCTATCCCTCTTTTGAGATCCACCATCTCTCTGCCGGACATCGCTGCTACACCGACCGCGACAACATCCCCGTTGAGCGTGACAATGGCTTCATCTCCCGGCCTGATCCCAGGGTCGGCGTTCACCACGCCCACAGCGAAAAGATTCCCTTTCATCTCGAATTCCATCATCTCCACAGTGTTCTTTCCGATGCCTGCGATGATCTCTGCGCCTTCGATCGTAAGGGATATCATCCTTCTTTCCGGCGTGAGCATTCCAAGCTGGACCTTGTCCTTGCTTCGGGGGTCGTCCTTCATTATCTTCCAGTAAGGGAACTTACCTATCGCATAACTGCCGTCCATCAGCGCATCGGCGGTCTCCTGTCCGAACTGGAACGTTAGTATCGATCTTACCGATCCTATCCTTTCGATCGAATAGTCTGCAGGTTCCATCCCTTTAGCGGCCCTCCTGAGCGCCGCATCCAGATTTTTCAGCGACGCCGGAGTAGTGGGATCTCCGACAACGGTCTCCTCCATTTCTGCCAGATCCTTTACCAGTTCCGAGCTTTCTCCCAAGTGACATACCACTTTGTCATAACCCTGCGAAAGTATGCCGGACACCATCGATCTTATCATCTCTCTTTCCTGGCATTTCCATTCTCCGGTAACGGGTATATCATATGAGTTGGCAGGATAGAAAATGTCAAGTTCTCTCGGCACTATCCCAAGGGGAGATGTCACAATGACCTCATGCACAAGAGTATCATGCTGAGCGGTATGTATCGCGGATGCAAACGCTTTGTGCGTCTTTGATATGTGATAGGGTTTTTTTGCCGAACAGGGAAGCAGAAGCAGAATACGCTTATGCTCCGGCTTTCTGTATCTTTCGGATATCTTTTCGCGGTATATCTTCAGGTCCGGCCTTCTGAGGGACTGCGTCGTGTTGCATGCGAATCTTGTTCCGACGGTCGAACAGCATTCTTCCTGGTACCTGTAGCCGACGTCGTCGAATATTCTCAAGGAGGCTACGGATGACGGGGACGAGGATGCCCTTTGATCCACCAATTCCCTGAGCCTCTCGGATTCCGTGAACACGGCAACCGTCTCACATTCTCTTTTAAGATCGATTATGTTTTCGGCTGAAACATCCCTGTCCACGCATATCTCGCCTTCCGGGATCAGCCGTATCTTATTGCATCCTGCCGCTTTCGCCAAAGAATCGTCGAACACATCCACGCCCATGTATGCCAACAGCGAGAGGGCGGACGGCTCGGCTATGCCGAACATGCAGAGAAGTCTGTTATACCCTATCTTTTCCCTTATTTCAATAACAGAGTCTACCAGTTTTCTTGCATCCTTCCTGAGTTCAAATGCATTTGGA
>JAIRQG010000009.1 GCA_031256615.1 Candidatus Methanoplasma sp.
ATCGACATATATGACGTGTGAGATGAGGTAAACTTTGTTAAAAACCCTTTTTAAACCCCTTATTAGGTGGAGAAATAGTGATTTCGACCAAGGGAGGAGGGCGATGCGTCCGCTCTGAACATAGCTTTGATCTTTGCCGGTCCCAGGAACGGATATCTTTTCCTCACACCGATAGTACTAGGCCTTTGGCGCTGTCCGATACGGGCGACCGGATGGTGGGGAGGTCTGGCCGGAAGAGCCAGGCACGCGTTCTTTACTTCTGCCATGAGTTCGTTGGCGGCCCGAGAAAATATATAATCGTATTAGCCCCTTGATATTGCAGGCCAGGGATCGGAGAGCAAAAATCAGGCACATTGAAGCCTCTGTATCCTTCTTCACAGGGCATCTTTTAGAGTTCAAAAAGTGTACCGATATAGCGGACAAAAACAGTGTTTGAACAAAAAGTGTACCGTTATAACGTACCAAAATCAATAGTTTTATATCGACAAAAAGAGATAATAATCGGTGAATGTCAAAAAAACAAAAATGATCCCTCGCGAGAGATATCTGAACAAGATAAGACCGCATATAGGCAAACCCTACATCAAAATATTGACAGGAGTGAGAAGAGGAGGGAAATCCACCATTTTGAAAATGATCGCCGAGGAGATATCAACCAAGAATCCAAATGCAAATATGGTCTTCATCGATTATGAGTTGTATTCCAATTCGGAAATAGCGGACGCCGACAAACTGTACCGCCATGCCTCCGGCTCTGCAAAGAAGAATGCGATGAACGTGCTCATGATCGATGAAGTGCAGGAAGTAAACGGCTGGGAAAAAGTAATAGCATCCTTTCATAATGAAGGTGTATTCGACGTATATATCACCGGGTCGAACTCGCGCCTAATGTCTTCAGAATTTTCAACATACATCAGTGGAAGATACGTTTCTTTCAACATACAAACGCTTTCCTTCTCTGAAAGCCTGGACTTCAAGAAGACAATTGAGAATGGGTTATCGGATGAAGAAGTCTTTGAAATGATGCAGCGTCAAGGCGGGTTTCCCGTTGTCTGGATATCGGATCATTCCGACAATGATGCATATGCTGTGATCCGTGACATATACAGCAGCATCGTTCTGAGGGACATTGTACAGAAGCACGGTCTGAGGAATGATACCGCACTCAAACGGATGGTGGCATTCTTATGCGACAATATTGCGAATTCTACATCTTTGAACAATATCTATGAGGGTCTGTCTAAGAAATATGGACGTATGCGCAAGGAGACAGTGTATAAATTCTGTGAATATCTGGAAGAAGCCTTTGTTTTTTACAGAGTGGAGGAAGAGGGGCTGAAAGGCAAAGCGCTCCTGTCGCCGAAGTATAAGTTCTATCTCTCAGACATAGGAATAAAGAATGCACTTCTGGGATACCGCAGTGAAGACGTGTCAAAGCATCTTGAAAACATTGTGTTCCTTGAGATGAAAAGCAGAGGATATGACATTACTATCGGCAATGTTAATGGAAATGAGATAGATTTTGTCTGTAAAAGAGATAATTCGCGCATTTACATACAAGTCGCATACAGATTATCTTCTGAGAAAACGATAGAACGCGAGTTTGGCAATTTGAAGATGATACAGGACGGGTATCCCAAATATGTGGTCACAATGGATCCCGACTGGATGACAGGAGATATAGATGGTATAAAATTCATCCATGTTAAGGAATTCCTGAAGATGGATTTATGAGACGGCAAATTCAAAGTTATCGTAAAACCGAATCAAAGTGATCTGGGCTGTTTGAACACATGATAATATCTGGAAAGCGAGCCGTGAACGTGCTGCTTGAATACTGTGTCCAAGTCCATTGAGGATGGATAAGCCTCATAAGGAAGGATGATCCCCGCTCTGCCGCTCTGCGTCAGAACCTTTGGGATCGACGACATGGCGATCTCGTGGATATCGAGCGCATCGTCTCCTCCGGTCTTCGTGGACCTTCCGTAAGGAGGGTCTGTTACAACAACATCTATCTCTGAGAATCTTTCCGGAATGTCTCTGATGTCGATCACCCCGCGGTCGTGCAGTTCAAGCCCGTAAAAGTCCATGTTCTCTCTGCAACCTAACACCATTTCCTCATCGAAATCCGATGCGATCGCTTTCATTCCCATCTCGGCGGCCTCGATCACTATCCCGCCGGTCCCGCAGAACGGATCAAGAACGGTGTCCCCTCTTTTTGCGCCGGTCAGGTTGATCAGCGCTCTGGCATATTTGGGATGAAGAGAGATCGGGGAAAAGAAGGGGCGCTCGCCGACCTTTCTTGTCTCCATGATGTTCCTGTCGACCGCCCTCTCTTCAATGAAAAGGTGGACTTTATCGCACATCTGCATCCTGACGATGATATCCGGGTCGCGGAGGTCCACGTCGTTCTTTTTTGAAAGGATGTTGCCAATATCTCTTATCAGCTTCTGAGAGTCCACGTCTTTCATCAGCCCCTCGAATCTCTTTGCTCTGATGGCGAATTTGCCCTCAGGAAGCTGTATGTTCGAAAGGTCATCGGCAGTTTCTGGACTGTATGCCCCAAGATATCTGCCTATCGAATGAGTAAGCGCGATACGGTCCGCGATGCCGTCCAGATACTCCTCAGGAAAAGAAGCCGTCAGGTATCCCGGCCCCGATCCGGTGACGCTGTGCCGGGAGCACTCCGCGCCGATGCATCGTTCAGCCTCCGCTTTGGGCATGTCCTTGGATTCGCCGGATAATTCAAAAAAGAAAACGGGGTCCACGGACCCCTTTAAGTTTCAATCCTTAATACCATCTTCGGTCACGGTGAACACCGCCTCTCCTTCCGGCAGGTTAGGCGAGTCGATGAGCCTTGCGATCCTTTTTCCCGCCTTTCCTTTCCTGAGATAGATACGGAAGGTCGCGGTGTGCCCGACGATGTGCCCGCCGATCGGCCTGGTGGGATCGCCGAAGAACGCATCCGGTTTGGCGGCCACCTGGTTCGTGACGGCGATGACGGAGTTGTTCAGGGTTGCGAAGTTCAGCAGGTCGTGCATGTGGCGGTTGAGGATCTGCTGCCTCTCGGCGAGCGCCCCTCTTCCTAAGTACTCCGCTCTGAAATGCGATGTCAGAGAATCAACTATCATCAGTCTTATCTTCTTCTTCTGCGCCAGTTCAAGGGCTTTATCTACAAGGAGTATCTGATGCT
>JAIRQG010000053.1 GCA_031256615.1 Candidatus Methanoplasma sp.
CAATTACTGAATCATGGATCAAAAGTTTTTTTTTGACTTTTCGCCGTTGTCATATGTTACGGGAGGTCCCCGAATCTACCCGAAAGTACGTTCTTAATAAAATTTTCAACGTTTTTTAATAACACTCCCGCCCGATTTTCTCGCATCAATACTCGGGAGTAAACAAGGGATGACAGAAGAGAAGCCAGCGAATCAGACCGGCGATCCTGACGTAGGCGGATCCAAACCTCTCGGCATAACGCAGGAGAAGCTCAACGAGCTGCTCGGAGGCGTCAGAACAGAAACGAGGACGGCATACGAGAAGGATCTCGCCAAGGTGAAGGCAGAGTACGACGAGAAGATCAAGATCGCCGCCATGAAGGAAGAGGAACGCGCAAAGGCCGAGGCCGAGCTTGCGGACAAGAAGAAGAACGAAGAACTGGCGATGTACAAGAAAGCTCTGGCGATGAAGAACGCCGAGGCCGAGCTCGCCAAGGCGGGCCTCAGCCACGATCTGGCCGAGATGGTCGTCGGCGATACCGACGATATCACGGCAAAGAACGTCGCGGTCATGAAGAAACAGGTCAATGAATTGGTAAAGAAACGGCCAGATGATTGATTGAAACTCAACAGCTGAACCTAACACAACCGTGGAGCCAACCAATATCGATATCTAGTCACTCTCAAAACGATCCGTTCACGGCGCATTTCACCGAAATCCTGACTTCCGGAAAACGAGGGAACAAACTGAGTTTATAATCTAAAGAGTATACCCTCTCTTGATGCATGAGGTTTCTATTGTAGCGGACTTTATTGTCGCAATCAAAAAGGAACTCGAAAAATATGATGTCGTTTCAGTCAAAGAAGTGACTCTTGTAATAGGGAAACTTAACAACCTCGGAACCGAGCAGATGGAGTTTGCGTATGAAATAATGTCCAAAGACTCAATACTGGAAGGGTCAAAGCTTGTGATAGAGGAGGAGGACATAACAGTGAAGTGCGAAGAATGCGGATATGAAGGGCCGGTAAAGAACATGGACCTCGGAGAGGACTCTCACCTTCAAATCCCAATACTTTCATGTCCCCTCTGCAGCAGCGCTGTGACCACGACCGCTGGAAGATCGTGCTGTGTTAAATCCATTGACATTGAGGAGGCGAGTTGATGTTCAAATACAGGGATGAGGAGACCGCAAAGAAGATTCTTGCGGCCATCAAAGACATCGGCATCAAAAGCAAATTCATGCATGTGTGCGGAACCCATCAGGATACTATAGTCAGGTTCGGTCTGGAGGAATTGCTGCAGGAAGCCGGCGTGGAGATCTGCCAGGGGCCCGGATGCCCTGTATGCGTCACTACCAGCAAAGAGATCGCAGATGCGATAACCCTCGCCCGCAACGGCGTCACGATAACCGCATTCGGAGACATGATGCGTGTTCCGACGACGATCGGGTCCCTTTTTGACGCGAAAGCCGACGGTGCGGACGTAAGGATCGTGTATTCAATCGAGGATGCGGTCAGGATGGCATCCGAACAAACAAAACCGTTGGTGTTCGTGTCCGTCGGATTCGAGACCACCGCACCCTCGACATGCGTCCCGCTGAAAAAGGGCGGTCTGCCGGAGAATTTCAGCATCTACAGCTGCCACAGGATATGCCCTCCCATATTGGAAGCAATATTCGAGATGGGCGAGACAAAGATGAACGGAATGATAATGCCGGGCCATGTTGCCGTCATAACAGGTTTGGAACCGTTCAAACCATTCTCGGAGAGATACAAGATGCCGCAGGTGGTCGCGGGGTTCGAGCCGCTCGACGTGCTTATGGCGGCATACATGCTGACAAAACAGATAGCTGAAGGGCGCGCCGATGTCGAGAACGAATATACAAGGGTTGTCAAAGAGAAAGGCAACCCTATTGCAAAGAAACTGATGGAAAACACCTTCACCGCGGTGGACAGAGAGTGGAGGGGTTTCCCGACGATACCAAAAAGCGCATTGGCACTCAAACCGGAGTTTGCAAAGCATGATGACACCGTTATTCACGAAGAGATCCTTTCCCTCACTCCAAAAGTGGAGGCGGAGGCGATAGGGTGCAAATGCGGAGAGGTCTTGAGAGGACTGATAAAATCAGAAGAGTGCCCTATGTTCGGCAAAACCTGCAAACCGATAAGCCCGAGAGGCCCGTGCATGGTCTCTGCAGAAGGAAACTGCAGCATTGCATACAGATTTTCGGAAAGGGGGGGGCACTAAATGAAGAACGGAACGAATCTCCGGTCAGTGCTGATAATCACAAACGACTCGACCGTGTTCCTGAAAAAGGGATTGGCCACAGCATTCGAAATGTTCGGCGGACGCACCGAAGAGATCAAAAATTTTGTAGCTAAGCTTGACACCGCCCAGAAGAACGGAAGGAAGATGTGCGACGTGTCATACGGGGTCATATCAACAAGATTCGGCTTTGTTCCGGGGAACTACGTCATCACGAATTATGATAACGTGATGTCAAAAAAAGAGGACTACGAAAGGGTCCAGAGAGAAAAGGACTACCTGGGGCAGCTGAAGCAGATCGCCATATACTTTGACAGGATCATCATCTGCGTTCCGAACGATATGTTCGCCATGATGCTGGAAAACGAGACATTCCAGAAAGGGAAGGTTATTGCCATCACCGGGAAAGCGTTCAAAGAGGATTGCACCAAAAGAAACTGGGCCTTCTTTGAAAGGAAAGGGGCGCGCCTGGGAAATGAAAATGCGGAAAAGATCTTCAAACTGATCGAGAGAGAATCTTGATCAGAGCATCTTCTTCTTTGCTTTCAGCCTTTCCTTGTCCTCTTTGCTTACTCTGAAAGAATCCGATATCTTCTGTACGGCCTTGTTCCTTATGTCTTTATCCAGCGACTCCAGGAACAGCATCGGCTCCGTCCTTTCCGGATATTTGATGTAACAAAAAGAGAGCGCCCACGCGGCGCCCATCTTGTAATAGTATCCCGGGTGATACCTGGACGTAAGAAGCCTGAGAACCTCATCTATGTGCTCATCGTCGAGGAAATGGGCAAGCATCATAACGGACGACACTCTCATCGGGAACTCGTCGCCAGTATCGATCAGTTCAAGACAATAATCCCACAGCATCTCTTTATCGGGTCCGTCCTTCACTTTCCAATCTCCGCATAAAATGTCGCAGATCGCCCAGTTGTCTATTTCAGGAACGAACTTCCTCGTAAGGTCCAGCCGCTCACCGGCCTCCATTTTCGCATTCGCGATCACCAGAGCTTTCAGCATGCGCTCTTCGTAGAAAGTGATGGGTTCATTAAGGAACGACCTCCAGTCGTCTTTGCATATCTTCTTGGAAATGCTCCGTATGACCGGCATCCTCACGCCTATTATCTCTTCCGCTCCGGGAACAACCCCTGTGTTGAACTCGCGATATTTCGGATCGGCGTTGTCCGTCAGCTCTTTCTTTGCATCGATCAAATCTCTATCCCTTCAATGTTCAGAAGTTTCTTTTTGAGAGCCACCCCGCCGAGGAATCCGCCGAGGAATCCGCCGATGCCTTGTGAAGAGACAACTCTGTGGCACGGTATTATCAGAGGCAGCCGGTTGGCGCCGCAGGCGTTGCCCACCGCTCTGTAAGCATTCGGCCGGCCGATCTTTTTCGCTATTTCGCCGTATGACGCCGTCTTCCCATACTCTATATTGCACAGCTCATCCCAGACGCTCTTTTGGAAATCTGTCCCCTCTACTTTAAGCGGAAGATCGAAAGTGATCCTTCTTCCGGTCAGGAACTCATCTATCTGACGTGCGGCCTCTGCCGTCACGGAGCACTCCCTGCATTCTCTGAAGGGAAGATTGCAGTTCGGCAGATATACTCCGTCTATGTTCCCTGCCCCGTCGTCGGAAATGCTTATCTTTCCGATTATTGTCATATAAGTTTGTATCCCTCCGCTCATAATAGGTTATTTTTTCAAGAATACTTATGTCCTTCTGTTGCATCCGTGAAGCAATGATAATCTGTGCCAGCCGAAGAACGGACATTCCCGCATTCCACTCCGGATGGTTGATGAACCGGGTCCGCGAAGGGTATGCGCTTGTCAGAAATCCGGTTGCAAGGAACGTTGTGTACAGAGTGGACATGTCCCCGAGGAATGTTGATCTGCTCCTCCTAATGACAAAGGATCCCCGCCCCATGATACCTTACATCGATGAACTGAAGGAAAGAAGAATGAACACGGCTTTCCAAGTATCGATAACTCCGTACGGCAGGGATATAGAGCCGGGGGTCCCGGACAAAGCGTGTGTGGCCGAAGCTTTCAGAACGGTATCGGATATGGTTGGAAAGGAAAAAATGGTATGGAGATACGATCCCGTCATATTGAACGAGAGGTTTGACATCAAATATCATCAGAGAAAGTTCGACCTGCTGTGCAGAGAACTTGAGGGGTACACGGAGAGGTGCATCTTCAGTTTCGTCGAGATACATGAGAAACTGAAAGGACTGTCTGAGAACGGCACATTGCGGAGCGTTTCCGGAGAAGAGGCGGCCGACATCGGCAGAACCCTTTCCCGCATTGCTGAAGACAACGGGATGGAACTTGATCTCTGCTGCTCCGAGCATGACCTTTCCGGATACGGGATATCTTCGCGGGGCTGCATAGGCAAAGAGCAGATGAACGCGCTGAACGTTCCGTTTGAAGAACTGCAGACGCCGATCAGAGACCGGTGCACGTGCGTGAAGAACATCGATATCGGAGAGTACGACACATGCTACCATGATTGCGTCTATTGCTATGCCAACCGCAATACGGACGTGACAAGGAAGCAAAGGAATTACGATCCGAACAGCAAGATGCTGTTCGGAGATGTGCAGACATCTGATACGGTAGTAGAATTGGCAAAGAGGAAGACCTCAAAGATCACCAACTTCTAAACCCTCTTTCTCAAGCTCGCGTTTCATCCTTTTTCTGGAGAACAAGGCGGAGTCCATGCACACGACCCAGCAGGTCTCCATGACGACCGATGCCGCGATCGCCACCATTGCATAAGGTATCAGGGGGCCCATTGTGGTGACGCACAGCGCGATGGCTATCCCTTTGTTCTTGTAAGACATCATAAGAATGTCTGTGACCCTCTGAGACCATGCGATCTTGGCGCGCTTCTCTGTGATCTCGACCGCAAGGCCGAATCCGAACGTTCTCAGCCCCGCAATTAGCAGGAAGGCAAGCAATATCCATATCCCGCAGTCGAAAATGGTGGAACTGATAGACATCCATACAAGGAACGATATGATGCTGTTCAGCAGCACCGCCATCTTGATCTTGTCCATCTTCACTTTGGTA
>JAIRQG010000055.1 GCA_031256615.1 Candidatus Methanoplasma sp.
GGCGGGGTCAGGTCCGCATATCCGGAGGAAGCTAAAGATATCGGCGGGACCAGATTGGATGAGGCAGATTTTGCCGATCTCATTGTGACCGCGTGCCCGTTCTGCGTTGCGAACCTGGCCTCGGCCGCGGGCGGCCGTAAGGTGAAAGTGGTCGATCTGACGGAACTGGTGGACAGCAGCCTCTGATCATGCACCCCTCCGATCTTTGGAAAAGGCCGGAAGGCAGACCATTGATAATGGGGATACTGAACCTGACCCCCGATTCATTCTCGGACGGAGGCGCATACCTTTCAACAAATAATGCCTTGAAGCATGCTTATCATCTTTTGGAGAGCGGCGCGGATGTCATAGACATAGGAGGAGAATCCTCAAGGCCAGGTTCCGAACCGGTATCTGAGGAGGAAGAGATCGAAAGGATCATCTGCGTGATAAAAGAACTCGCGCCGACGATCGGCATCCCCATATCGGTAGATACAGCGAAGCCCCGCGTTGCCGAATTATCTCTCAAAGCGGGAGCGTCGATCATCAACGACATCGGCGGATTACGGAATGACGATATGACGGATGTTGCGATATCTCACGATGTTCCGGCGGTGATCGTGCATATGCACGGAACCCCAAAGACCTTCGGGACTGACATGATGGAAGGCGATGCCCTGGCCGAGATCAAAAGGTTCCTCAACGAAAGGGCGGAGCACGCCGTAGGCAGAGGACTGGATGAAAAGAACATCATCCTTGATCCCGGAATAGGTTTCGGGAAGAACCCTGAGCAGGACATGATGATCATACAAAACAGCGGATGGTTCGGCGGCGGATACCCTGTGCTCATCGGCCCGTCCAGAAAGAGGTTCCTTTCGAAGCATTATCCCCGCATGGAAAGAGACGAGGCCACTGCCGCAGCATCGGGAACAGCTGCGGAGAATGGCGCGGCGATCCTCAGAGTGCATAACGTCTCCGCAGTCGTGCAGTTCCTTGAACGGCGTCGTTCCGGCTTATAAGAAGGCGCCTATTGTCAGTATGACCAATACGCTTACGGCTGTCACTACAACAAAAAGGATATTGTTGCTCTTTTCCTTTTTGATCTTAGCCTGATCCTTCCAATAACAATCCTCTGAGCAGTAGGCCTGCTCGAATGGCACGGGGTCTCCGCAGAACTTACAGTGGTCATGTTCAGGCAGTCTTACGGACATCGACGGCTCATCGCGGTCTTGGTTTAAATCTCTGTATGTTCTGAGATATAGAAATGCCTTAAGTCAAAAATAACACTATAAAGTAAAAGAAACATCTATATAAACCAGCTATAATTCATGCGAGTATTACTATGGTATTGAGTGTTTTTAAGTCCGGCGATGAACTGTTCAATCAGGGCATAGACCTGGTAAAAAGGAAGGAATATGCCAAAGCAAGAAGGAATTTTGAAAAGACCATTGAGAAAGGCGGCAGGGAAGCGGCACTTGCAAGAGCCTATGTGGACATAATAGATGCGTGCCTTGACAGGGATAATCCTGGCAAGTACAACAAACTCGCGTCAACCCTTGATCAAATGAAGGAGGATTTTGAGTTTGGACTGACCGAGATAAATCCTCCCAGAGTCGCATTGGAGTGCAGGCTGCTGGCCGAACGAATGGAGGCCGGAAGGATGCCTGGGGGCACCCCTGCGCAGGCGGAAGCAAAGGGTAACAGGTTCCTTGACGTTGCCAGAAAATATCAGGCGATGATAGGGAATGAGACGATAAAGATCAGCGAGATCGTAGGAATACCTGTGAACACCGGCATCAAAGAGGCCCTGTACGCACAGACCGTTGGATACGAGAACCTTGCTTTGGGAGCGGTTGCAGCGGACCCGAAGAGGGCCGCTGAGCTGCTGCAGAACGCGTATGCCTGCCGCAAACAGGCCGGAGAGGATGCTCAGTATATCCTGAACACCATCAATGCATATTCTAAGTCAGTGAAATGCTGGATCTGCGGAAGGCCTTCAACCGGCGAGGGCGTGCATTTCCTTGCGATGCCCAGCGATATATCGCCGTTTATGAAGAAATCCGATGACGATATACTGAAATCCACTCCTGCCGATTATAACTCGGTATATGTATGCAGACCTTGCTACTCCGCTATATCTAGAAGATCGGATGATATTGCAAGGCAATACCACGAAAGAGCGATGCAGGAGATGAGGGCCATGGAGGCGAGACTACAGGCCCAGATCAGCAGCATGGCCATGATGAGACGGTGAAATGATTGGATGAAATGGTTATGCTCCGGTGCAAATACTGCGGTGCCCCTCTTGAGAAAAAGGCCTTGGAGTCTGATTCTCCGTACATAACATGCTCCAGCTGCGGTACGTCCCAGCAAAGGGTGGATGCCAGGGCATATCTTGACCAGATGATGGGACAGATACAGTCATGGATAAGCAGGACCATACCGGGAGGATTCTCCATGTCTCAGAGCGAGAACGTGGACTCCGTTGCAAGATTCAATATATTCAACAACAATGTTAGACCAAGGGTCGAGACAGAATATTCAGAATACAGGTTTGCGGCCAATTCTCTTTTGGCAAATCCTCTGATAACGCTCCCTTTCACCACTGATAACAGCGCCGTGCCCGCCCACACCTCCGCGAAAGCATTCGAGTTCAATGCAAAGGTCAAGAGCATAGAGGCCCTGGCTGTAGACGAAGCTTCCAAGAACATCGTCATATCGGCGGAGGAGATGGCTTCGGGGTATGCGGTTCTGATCAACAACACGAAACTTCTCCAGGAAGACAAGCCCGGAAGGTACACGCTTATGGCCAACAATTTCACGGAAGCCTCGGCGGCGTTCGGGAAGATCAAAGGATACGGACCTGCCGCAGACCGCTTCCGGGCTTTGGCCGGGGTCTGTACGGGGTGCGAGAAACTCCTGAACGGGGACGGCGCCGGAAGCCTCTCATACTTCGAGGCGGGGGCCGCACAGCTAAGCAAGGTCAAGACCGCCATCAGCACAGATCTGACGCTGGGCATCATGTATCAGGCGGTGGACATGGAGATAACGCAGACAAAGATCCTTTCGGACATTGCCGGATTCGTCCTCAAAGGGGTTGCCGCAAATCCCCTGGAGATACTCAACACCATCAAAAAGATAATAAGCTTCAATTACCCGAAAACGGGGAGGTGGGGATACCTGCTCGGGAACAAGGACAGATTCAGCGAGATCTTCGCCAATCTTTCGAAAGTGCTCAGCGCAAAATCCGGAGGCACGCTCGCCATCGTACCCGGTGCGGGAGAATATCTGATACCGTTTTGGGATATCGATCTCAAATACAGCTTCCAAACGGGTGCGGCATGGGCGAAAAAGAGCGTTGAGGTCAAAGAGGATCTTCTCATACCGGCAGACTTCGTCATCGACGCGCAGTGCCTGAACGATCCGAGGGGCGGGATCACGGACATATTCTCCATAAGGCCGGAAAAAAGCATACTCTCAGGGATAAAAGGAACCGAGACGAGCATAAGCGACGGAGAGGGCATCGGACGACTTTCCGATTCCGCCGCACAGAACTCTCCGGGGTCGAGAAAGATCGTGGTCCCTCTGAGCACAGAAAAAGAAGCAAAAAAGCTGATGAGCGAGTATCTTGCGGTATGCACCAGCCAGGACTCGAAACTCAAGCTGAGCAATCCTAATGTAAAATCGCTCATCTTTATACCATGCAATGTCAGCGGCGGCCGTGTCGAGGTCCCGAACGGATTCGGCAAGCTTGTGCCCCAGCGCATGAGAAGGATGGAGCTTTCTCAGATGATAATAATATAAATGAACGGAAGTGAAAAAATGAATAACAAAACTTTGTCTGCGATTTCGCTGGGATCGGCGATCATCGCACTGGGAATCGGACTGATAGTCTATGTCATCACTGACGAGTTGGCGATGATATTGTGGACTGTCTTGCTGATATTCGGTATAGCGCTGCTCGCCATGTCATTCTTATACTCAGGCAAGAGCGGGAAGTTCGGCCCTTCTGAATTCGTTTACAGAATGGTGCTGGGCATACTTCTTGCCGTCATCGGCGTGATAGGCATACTATACACTTACACAGATGTCAGCATCTGGATACTCGCGGCGATATTCCTCATAGCCCTAGCGCTGGTGGGGATCTTGGTTGCGCTTATGAACGGAAAAAAGGAGGGGCAGTAAATGCCGATCGATGAAACAATAGAGAGTCAAATGAAAAAGAACCAATCCCTCATAGAGAGGATCGGTCTCTACATCCCCATCTACAGAGGGTACAAGAACAAGAACCTCCGCAGGGATGAGGATCGGGCCGTAAGGACCGAGGTTGCCAGGGTCCTCGAGAGAGCGAAACTCGACCTGGTCACCGTGCAGAGAGCAACCGTGAACGATCTTGATCTGATGAGGGACGCAGAAAGAATAAGAAGCAAAGCGGACCGCTATTACATAGATGTGAAGAAAGCAGTCAACGGATACAGTGCATTCCACTCATCGGTCAAGATCCTGGAATCGGAGCTTGACATGCTGATCGAATGGGACGCGAACCTGATAGAGGATGCGGTCGCCCTTAAGAACGAGACCGCAGAGCTTGTCAGAATGATCGACGCCGGAGATACGGGACTGAAGACCCCATTGAGAGACCTCGAGATAACCATCGATAAACTCATAGAGGACTACAATGAAAGGGAAACGATCATGAGAGGATTCAAAGAGTAAGGTGATCTAAATGGCAGAAAAAACAAACGTAGTGTTCTGGGCGAACCAGGGGCAGGATGACATAATATACAGGTCGGCACAGGACGACCTCAGGACGATCACTTCGGTCACCGTGCCGGAGCATGCTGTAGCGCTCTTCATCAGGGACGGGCAGCTGATGGGCGTGCTGGAGCCGGGGAGGCATGTCATAACCTCGGCGAACATCCCCTGGCTCACGAAACTGTACAACCTTGCGCTGGGTTTCAAGGAGACGCCGTTCAAAGTTTGGATCGTGTTCGTCTCCCTGAAGATGTTCAACGGCAAGTGGGGCATCAGAAGCATGATAAAAGCGGCCAAGGAGTACGAAGTGCCGATAGTCCTCATGGCGAACGGAGACTTCCAGTTCAGGATCAACGACACAGCGGTGTTCTACACCCAGGTGCTCGGCGGGCTTAACGCATACTCGACCGGCGACGTGAACTCTTTCATGAAGAGCTTCATCAATGAGCAGATCATCCAGCAGATGAACACCCAGTATTACATGGACATCATGGAGAATCTCGAGAAGGCGTCCACCAACACCAAGATACTCATCGAGCAGTACTTCGCCCAGAGAGGCATTGAACTGCTTTCGCTGAAGATCAATGAGGTTCTTACGACCGACGAGGACCGCCAGAAGGTGTTCAACTACCTGCAGTTCAGCAGCAAGAACGGAGAAGCCTTCAGAAGATACGAGGTTATGGAGAGCATGGCCAACGCCATCGGCGAATCCACAGGAGGAGCGGCGATGGGCGCAGGAATGCTTCTGTTCCCGCAGATGTACCAGCAGCTGCAGCAGCAGCCGGTTCAGGGTGTGCAGCAGCAACAGCAGCAACAGCAGCCAATGAAGGTCATGTGCCCAACATGCGGCGGACTGAACGAGTACCCGTACAAATACTGCAACAGCTGCGGACAGCCCTCGCCTATGGCGGCGGCCCATGGACAGCCTGTGCAGGCGCAGCAGGCGCCTCCGGCAGGGAACACCGGAGTATCTGCGGGCGGCAAGAAGTTCAAGAACTGCCCTTACTGCGGCGAGGATATCAGCAGCCTTCCGAAGACACCCAAATTCTGTCCTTACTGCTCAGAGCAGATAAACTGATCCGGCCAACGCCGGGTCTTCTTTTTCATTTTTCCGTCTTTATTTTCGATGTTCCTCTTATGTATCTGTGGTCACATCATCCCAGTCATCTTCACAATAGTTGATCAGCCAATTCAGCGCACGGTGCCTCTCCATCACGATGCCCCATTCATTCTTGTGCTCCATCGGATTGCTGATCCTGTTCTCCACACACGCCCAGTCATACCTGTAGATAAGGTCTGCCTGGTCCAATATAGCTTCTTTATCACGCAGGACCGCATTTGAAAGGAATTCCCTATAGCTCTTGTAACCATTCATCAGACCGACAGCTTTAGTTACGTCGCATACCTCGGCAGGCACCGCCAGAGCCTCTTTTGTGCTCAGAAAGCCCAGCGCCCAGAGCATAACGGTGAACGGCTCGTACTGCCATGAGTATTTGATGCATTCTGACATGTCTGGATCTTTGTTCTCCAGGAATGCTCTTTCATCTGGGGTAAAGAAATCTTGCGCATCAAAAAGCCTGATCAGTCTTTCTATCCATTTTCTGTGCTTTTTCCGTTTTTCGCCCGAACAAAGCCCTTCGGCATACAGAGATATCAGCATCAGGCCGACCGTCCGGCGGGCGACCTCTTCCTTCGTGCGCAGGACCGTCTCATCCATGCTTTCGATCCGGGGGAGCCCGTCCATTGTCTTTATTCCAAGCGCTTTCAGAATCGCGATGCTTTTCTGTTTTCTCTGTTCCGAATCATCGTCGCACATAATGAATAGATGGAATGGCGTCCATAACATAAACATATTTGGGTACCGCGCGTGCCTCTGAACGACATCCGTAGATTTCTGGGCGATGAAGGCAGTATTGGAGAGTTATTACTACGATATTCGTTGCAATAATACGAATAACACATACATCGTTGAAAAGAATTATATAAGCGGAAATGCAGTGTATACTTGGAGGTTAGTGAAAATCGCAAAAAGTAATACGTCAAAACCCTGCGGCGAGAATGATCCTGTGGAAAAAGTAGACATCAAAGAGAAAAACTGGTCGATTGACGCTTTCCGCTATATGTCCTAACGGTTTTCTCGGATCATTTGCAAGACTCGACGGATGACCGCAACAATCCGGCTGCGGCCGGGACCTTTACCAAAAAAGAGTTTTTGTTTTTGTTTATGATTTTCAAGCATTCTCATATCGCTTTCCTGCCTGCGGACGGAAGAATATTAACAGACAACAGCATTTGACAGAACGAGACACATGAAAGAGCTGAAGGATTATGTCACGGCGATACCCGACTTCCCTAAGAAAGGGATAATGTTCAGGGACATCACCACCATTATCGAGGACCCTAACGGTTTCAAGTTGGCCGTGGACAGTCTGATAGCTTTGCTTAAAGGCGTGGATTTTGACCTGGTGCTCGGTTCGGAATCAAGAGGATTCGTATTCGGCGCTCCAGTGGCGTATGCGATGGATAAGGGCTTGGTGCTTGTAAGGAAGAAAGGAAAGCTTCCGAGAAAGACCATCTCCGAAAGCTACGAACTGGAATACGGAGAGGCTACCCTGGAGATCCACACCGACAGCATCAAAAAGGGGCAGAGGGTAGTGATCATCGATGACCTTATTGCGACAGGCGGAACGACAAGCGCGGTCATAAAACTGGTAGAGAAGCTTGGCGGAGAGGTCGTCAAGATATGTTTCGTACTGGAGCTTGCCGGCCTTAAAGGAAGAGATGCGCTGAAAGGATACGATGTGGAATCTCTGATCATTTACGAAGGGAACTGAAAGCTTAGCTTCAGAAAATCAAACTATGTGTCCAATTGCTATAATTGATTATTATAATTAAATAATATAATAAGGTTTTATTTAAATATCAAAACTCTATTACGATAATTGATTATAATAATGGATTATAATAATGGTGCTGTTAATTATTCTTTGTACAGGCCCGCAGGGTACCCTGTGCGCCATAAGAGAAAGGTTCCTTTCAATCCGGCATTGAGAGTGCATCCAAAATATCGCGAGACCGTACAAAGGATCCGAGATCTTGACAACCGTCTCGGAGAAATGGTCCTTAGC
>JAIRQG010000069.1 GCA_031256615.1 Candidatus Methanoplasma sp.
AAATGATTCCTTCTGCAAAGGCTCGGGGAGGAATTTCATCTCCAAAATTTGGAAAACAGGTTTCTGAGAACAAATAAGGCGGTTCTCGTGTGTATGCAGAGCACACAAAAGCCGGCGGATAATCCGCTATTGGTGAATAAAGTGTTAGTTTGATATGTATGCTGCAATGCTAAAGCCGTATTTGTAGAAGCACCATCCCGTTCCATAATAAATGCCAAGGATATACTTGTCATATTTTTTCCCAAATTGGACTCCGTAATCATCCATTATGTTCAGAGAGCCATTGTCCACAATATTCGCCACACGGATCTCAACTCCCGGATAAGAGGTGTAAGCAAGGCCAACATTTTTGTTTTCATCCACATCATGCCAGATGTTAATTTTTTTCGTGCTATCGTTGCTGGTGTTTATTACTTTAACATCGTTGATTGCATATGACCAACCCACTGTGGCAGTAACACTGGGGTCAAACATAGAAAACGAAATGCTAGTGCTTGCTCCAGAAGTAGTTACAGGTTTTGTGTCTTTTATCTGGTGCCAATACGGAATAGTATTATTCAGATAGATATCTGCAACCCTATAATTTGTTCCAGACTTAGGTACCGCCGACTGGCTATGTTTGATTCCATAATATGTGTATCCATCGTTCCAGTTCTTCAGTTTGTAATAAGACGTGGAAGCATTCAGATGGCCCTTATCGCTGCACAGTTAGCTGTATTGAACATTATAAGCCAATTCCCAGTAAATGCCGGCAGGACCTCTTCCCTGTGACTCTTTTTCTTTTGAATATTCTAAATCCATCGCAATTACGTCATCCGCCCAAGCATATGATCGAGATAGAGCATCTTTTATATCCATTCCTTCGCCACAACCGTATGCGTACGTAACACCGCTTGAACCCTGATATATCCCATAAGCTACGCTGCCTTTGGGAGGAGGACTTCTGTTGGAAAGCTCAATACCTGAATCTTCATATAGATATGAATCTCCTTTGACAAAGATCAATACAGCACCAATATCGAGCATATTTTTTATTTGATTTGCAGACGGCCGCTCATTATTTGCGCCAGTAAGCCACGACTCATCTATTAGGGCGATGGTGTTCTTGACAGGAGCCTTTGAGACAGAACTGTTTATGTTAGATGTGGAATCTATCAAAGCGCATCTGACTTCATTCACAAACTTACCATCCGAAAAGACAATCACTTCTCGATCTGTAAACTCTGCCGCGAACTCATCGAAAACATTTATTTTGTCATCGTTTGCGCCGGATATTTTGGCAGTGGGGGTAGCCATAAGAACCATCATGCACGCTACAGCAACAGCCGACATTGCCGTTAGTATTTTTGTTTTCATAATCCTCGCCCGTTATATAAAAACAACTTTCTGTTCTTCTCTATATAGAAATATGTAGCGTTATATTAATATCCTTAACCCGGCTGTGGTGAAACCCCCTATATTCAGAGAAAACAGCGGACTCTGAACATAGGGGAAACCATAATCAAAGCCCCGCAAACAAAAAATATTAAAATAACTAGGACATGGCTCTTAACAAGCATGACATTGCATATCCGGGCGATTTTGAGTTTTTCTAAGAAACAGCCTTACGGATGCGCTCGTGCCTGTTCGGTGATGCTATGACCTCCAATAAGATTATGGTAAAACGTAAAGCTCCTTTTCAACTGTATGAAATAAAGATAAGGGATGCCGACGACAGCGCTCTCGAGAACATCTCAAAAGACCTCGGTCTCGGCCTTTCTATCGACGAGATGAAGATAATAAAGAAGCACTTCATCAAGGAGAAGAGGGACGCCACCGACATAGAGATGCAGTCGCTCGGACAAGCGTGGAGCGAACACTGCTGTTACAAAAGCTCCAAATCAATACTGAAAGAATATGTCTTCGGCATTGACCATCCTGATATCATGTCCCGCGGCGACGCGGGGATCATGAGGTTCGACAAGAAGCACGGATATGCTTTGAGGATAGAGAGCCACAACCATCCTTCCGCCGTGGAACCATACGGCGGCGCAGCGACCGGTGTCGGCGGGATATTGAGGGATGTCGTGTGCATGGGTGCGGAACCCGTCGGTATCATTGACCCATTCTGTGTGGGCATGATCGACACCAATAAAAAACTGCCAAAAGGGACCATACACCCCCGCGACCTGCTTAAAAAGGCCGTTGAGGGAGGAAAGGATTACTGCGACATAATAAAAGTGCCAGCGATCTCCGGTGCGTTCTTCTTTGATGAAAAATACACAGGGAACTGCCTGATCAATGTGGGCGCTCTCGGAATAGTTAAGAACACAGAGCTAAGGAACAACTTCGTCGGCGGCCCCGGAGAGATATTCATACTGTGCGGCGAGCCGACCGGGCGCGACGGTATACACGGCGTGAACTTTGCATCCGCAGACTTTTCGGCGGCGGCGGAGAACAAAGGCGCCAAACATGGCGTCAGCCCCATACCGAAACGTTTCGTTCTTGCCGCATGCATAGAAGCGAACAGAGCCGGATACGTGACCGGGATGAAGGATCTCGGCGGCGGCGGACTGAGCTGCGTGGTCGGCGAGATGGCATTGGGAGGCAACTGCGGCGCCGAAGTGAATCTTGAGAAGGTACCGCTGAGAGATAAGGACATGGTACCATGGGAGATATGGGTCTCGGAAACGCAGGAAAGGATGATGCTCGCTGTAAAGGAAAAGAATGTGGAAAAGGTCCTTAAAATATTCAGCAAACACAAGGTCCCCGCCACTGTCGTGGGAAGAAGCACCGATGTTCCGCGCACGAAGATCTTTTGGGAAAATGAATTGATATTCGATATGGACATTGGATTCCTTACCAATGGTCCGATATACAACAGACCTTTCACCAACCCGAAAGTGTCCACAAAGGCGGAAGAAAAGATACCGTCGCTCCCCTCCAACAACGAAATCATAATCGCTCTGCTCTCGGACCTGAACATAGCGTCAAGAGAGTGGGCGATAAAACAGTTCCAGAAGAAAGGAAAGAACACCGTCGCGGGACCGATGGCCGGGAACGGACCCGGCGACGCAAGCATCATAACGCCTGTAAAGGACTCGCATAAAGGCCTTGCCACGACCGTCGGCTGCAACCCCTGGCATGTCGCAGCGGACCCGTACCGCGGGAGCATGGGATGCATGGATGAGATCTGCCGCAACCTGGTTGCTGTGGGAGCGAAACCTCATGCTTTCACAGACTGTTTGAATTTCGGAAATCCCGAGAAACCTGACCGCATGGGAGAGATAAAAGAATCCGTGAGGGGTCTGGGAGAGGTCGCGCGCGGCCTGAACGTTCCGATACCCTCAGGAAATGTAAGTCTGTACAATGAATCCTCCAACGGCGTCTGCATACTGCCGACACCGATGGTGATCGGCACCGGCTTGATAAATGACAGCAGGAATGCTGTTTCCGCGGACCTTAAGGGAAAGGACAATCTGCTGTTCCTCATCGGCGATACGCTGGACGAGATGGGCGGCTCGCTTCTGTTCCGGAAATTCAAAGGTACCGGCGGCGATGTCCCGGGCGTTGATGTTGCCAACCTCAAAAAACTGATCGGAAAGATGCTGAAAGCGATGGACAAAGAGCTTGTGAAAAGCTGTCACGACTGTTCCGACGGCGGTTTTGCCGTGGCGATGGCGGAGATGTGCATCGCGGGCAATATCGGAGCGGAAATAGATCTTTCAAAGATCAAAGGCACGGACATGGTAAAGCTCTACTCGGAAAGCAACAGCAGATGGATAGTTGAGATCGCGGAGGAGGACGAGGCTGAATTCAAAAAGATCTTCGGAAAGAAGGCGACCCGCATCGGAAAGACCGGCGGCACCAGCCTGAAGATCAAAGAGTCATCCGTCAGCCTGGGAATCAAGGACCTCAGGACCGCATGGAAGGAACCTGTCGGAAAGATAATGAACGAATGATCCCGGCAGGAAAAATCATTTTCCTGCTTGGGTCTTCCTTCCGAAAATAAGGTATCCTGTGTGGCCCAGCATCTCGAACGCCGGCCTCACACCTCCGGGGTGGACCTCCAGACCGCGCTGTATATTCTCCAGCGCGTACACCTCGGCAAATCCCTTTTCTCTAAGGGCGGAGACGATCCTCTCCGCCTGATTCATATTCGGAACATATGAACAGATGCGTCCGCCGGACACGATATTCCCGAAGAGATTATCCAACGCAAGCCACGGATCGGGCATGTCCATTATGAGCGCATCGGCGACGGTATCCACTTTTATGTCCCTTGCATCGCCGACGGTGTACTTCCAGCATTTATCCAGCCCGGTGCGTTTTATGTTCTTCAGCGCAAGTTTTGCATTATCCTCTTTGAATTCCAGCGTGTGCACCGTCCCTGCCGGCGCGACCGCATTGAGGAGCGCGGTCGTCAGCCCTCCGGACCCTGCGCCGACCTCCAAAACGGTGCTCCCCGATCTTATATCACAGTTGAGAAGGATCGTTGCCGCATCTTTCGGAGAGATTATCTGCGCCCCTCTGTCCAGAGATTCCATGAGTTCCAACGCGCCCGGCCTGAACACGAAGTAATCCTTTCCCACAATGCTTATGCTGGACCCGTCATCGATATCCCTGAATCTTGATCCATCCACCGTTCCGAGCGATGCCACCTTCAGCATATCGTAAGATATCCTCAGCCAGGTCCTCTTTCCGGACCTGTCCACAAGATATACGGTCTCGCCCTCGAGAAATGCCATGTTATCACATTGTGCGCGCAGCCAGCGTGGATCTGTCGGTCTCTTTGCCGCATATTATGCATTTGCCTGAGTACTTTTCTTTGGCATAGGGTGCTCCGAGTATCTTCAGATCGTATGTGTCCTCGAACTTGTGGCCGCATTCTTCGCAGCCACACCATCCAAACCTGAGGACCTTGCCCTCCGGTATGTCCTCCAGAGAATCGATATCCTGCAGTTTGGACATCTGCGACACCTTCGCTTTCTCAAGAAGAGATGAAGATATCATCCTAAGGACCAATTCCACCCCTTCTCCGACGCTGCCGACATCGATCGTACCTTTTTCTCCGGTGTCACGTCTTGCGAAGGTGACGACATTGTTCTCAATGTCTCTTCCGCCGAGCTCCAGCCGGAGCGGTACGCCTTTGATCTCCCAATCGTAATATTTGCTTCCCGGTCTTACATCCCTGTCATCGAGTTTCACTCTTATCCCGTGCTTCGACAGTTTCGCCTCCAGCATACGCGCCGCTTCCATTACCAGCTGGCCGTTCTCTTTTGAGAGTATCGGTATTATCACCGCTTGGAAGGGTGCTATGTCGGGCGGCATGATCAGTCCCTTATCATCCGAATGCATCCCGATTATTGCTCCGAGCAGCCTCTCGCTCATGCCGTACGTTGTCTGATGCACATGCTTGTGCTCACCGTTCTCATTCTCATAGGTTATCTCATACGGCACAGAGAAATTTGTACGGTAATGGTGTATCGAACCGATCTGCAGCGTCTTTCCATTCGGCATCACGGTGTCTATTCCCACGGTGTAGTACGCGCCCGGGAACTTGTCCCATTCTGTTCTTACGGAAAGGAAATACGGCAGACAGAGGCTCTTCGCTATCTTCGAGAGTATTTCCGTGTCCTCTTCGATCTGCTTCTGAGCGTCCTCTTCGGACACATGGCAGGTATGGGATTCAAAGAAATGTATCTCCCTTACCCTCATGAACGCCCTTGTCTGCTTCGTCTCATAACGGAACGTGTTCACTATCTGGTATATTTTCAGCGGAAGGTCCTGATGCGACCTTACCCAAAGGGCGAACATCGGATACATCGCGGTCTCTGAAGTGGGCCTCAGCACTAATCTCACATCGAGCTCGTTCAGCCCGGCATGTGTCACCCAATACACTTCGGAATCGAATCCCTTGATGTGTTCTTTCTCCTTCTTGAATTCGGTCTCCGGTATCATCAGGGGGAAACAGACCTCATCATGCCCGGTCGCGTCCAGTTCCTGCCGGATAAACCGGTCGATGTTGGTCATCGCTTTCCAGCCGTACGGGGTCCAGACGTTCATTCCCTTTATGGGATATCTTTTGTCCGAGAGATCCGCCTTCTCAACGATATCCAGGTACCAGTCGTTAAATTTGTC
>JAIRQG010000070.1 GCA_031256615.1 Candidatus Methanoplasma sp.
ACCTCTTCGACCGACATGCCGGTCTCCCTCGGAATTATCATCTTGGCTATCTTGGACATGACAAGTATCTTTTCTCCGGGAAGTTCCTGAAGAAGGCGTATACCGTAAATTATCCCGGACGCGCCGGTTATCGCGATCACAGATCTCACAAGGATCACCTGAGCCTGATTGTTTCCAGATTAAGCGGCGCTTTGGTCTCGATGTTGAACTTTTTGTATATCGACGACGCGAGGTCCGTACATTTTCTGTCTTCGCCGTGGCCTATTATTATCCTGTCCGGCCTCGGCTCAAGCGATGAGATGTATTTCATCAGCTGTTTGCGGTCGGAGTGGCCCGAGAACCCGTCGACTGTCACGCGGTTCATCATTATGCTGAGGGATATCGATTTCCCTTTGCTGTTGAGCGTGATGTCCTGGCGCCCTCTCTGTATGGTGCGGCCCAGGCTCCCTTCGGATTGCCAGCCGACGAATACCAATGTGTTCTTGGGATCGTCCGCCCACTCTCTGAAATATTCCATGACCGGGCCGCCGGACATCATGCCGCTTGTCGCAAGGACAATGCACGAATCCGGCGAGTGGCAGATCTCTTCTCTCATGTCCGAGGTCTCGACCCTCTTGAATATTGGGGAAAGGAAGGGGTTCTCATTCTGCTGGAATATCTGCGTCCTGAGCTGGCTGTTGAGATATTCCGGATATGCCGTGTGGATGGCCGTTGCTTCCCATATCATCCCGTCGAGGTAGACATTCATGGTCGGGATCTTGCCGGTGCGCATCAGTTCTTCGATCACAAGCATGACCTCCTGGGACCTTCCTACCGCGAACACAGGTATCAGCACTTTGCCGCCGAGTTCCGAAGCATGCTGAAGTATCGCTTTTATTTCTTCGGACGCATCGACCCTTGACGGCTGAACATCGTTGTGGCCGCCGTATGTTGATTCGATGACCAGCGTCTCCAGCCTCGGGAACCTGTTGTTGGCGGGGTTGAAGAGCCATGTCTTTTCGTATTTTGTGTCTCCGGAGAAAGCAACGTTGTGAAGGCCATCGCCGATGTGGAAATGAGCGATCGCCGATCCGAGGATGTGCCCCGCGTTGTGGAAGGTCAGCCTGACATCCGGCGAGATATCCGTCGTCTCATTGTATTTCAGAGTGATGGTGTGCATTATCTCTTTGCGGACATGCTGCGCCTCGTAATGTTGCTTTTTTGCCTCGCCGTATCCCAACTTTATATTATCCAGCTGAAGCAGGGCCATGAGGTCCCTGGTCGGCGGGGTGCAGTAAACGGGCCCTTCGTAACCGTATTTGAAAAGCGCAGGAAGAGTGCCGCAGTGGTCTAGGTGCGCGTGTGTCAGAACGACAGCGTCTATCTCGCTTAGCGGCCTTGCTTCAGGTATCGCGAAATACGGGGTGTTTTCGCTGGCTGGGTCAAGCCCGCAGTCGATCAGGACCTTACTGTCCCTTGTTGTGAGAAGCGTCGCGGATCTGCCCACCTGCCTGAATCCTCCCATGGTGGTCATCCTGACCCACTGCTCTCCCTCTATCGTTTCTCTGACGAGTCTTCTTGCGACGGATTTCAGCATCTTGTGCCTGTCGTCATGATACGCCCTTATGTACCCTCTTACATCGGATACTGTCTTCGACGGTATGGGAGGCGCCCTTATGACCTTCACGTTCCACCCGGATTCTTTCTTTATGCTGGACAGCAGCTGGCCTTCTTTGCCCAACACTTCGTTCGGGTTTATCGCTTCGATGATGGCCTCTCCTGTTTCTTCAATGAAGTTCACATCGAAGACCTCTGCAGACTCAGGTATCATGGAGAGAATCTTCTCTCTTACTTTCTCCGGGTCCTCAAGAGTGGACGGGTCCGGTCTGATATCTACCCTTCTTCTCAGATTCTGGGCAAGCATTTTGGGTATATCGTCACTGCCGGAAAACTTATCGTATTCGGTTGTATAGATGACAATGACGGAGCCTTCGAACTCTATCGCTGAAACATCCATTTCGGACGGCGTCAGCTTCCTTACCTCTTCCCTGAGATTTTCGAATATTCTGTCTGGGTTCATTTGAAATCCTGCTTCTTGTCACAATAATTGTGGGTATGGTTTAGTGAAAAGGGGTTCAGTTAGGATAT
Organism: Candidatus Methanoplasma sp.; assembly: GCA_031256615.1. Classification (GTDB taxonomy): domain Archaea; phylum Thermoplasmatota; class Thermoplasmata; order Methanomassiliicoccales; family Methanomethylophilaceae; genus Methanoplasma. The sequence goes on from JAIRQG010000070.1 coordinate 2,128, forward strand.
ATGAATCCTAACTCTCCGCATCTGGTCTTGATCTGATCATGCGGTATCTCTTCATATCCTTTCGGGCCGATATATGATATCAGCATGCCGTCGCCGGACGCGCTGTCTCTCTTCCTCGAAGAGTTGAACGCCGTGATGACGACATCGATCGCCTCTTTTTTTGTCATGCTTTTCTTGTATGAAGCTTCAAGGGAACCCATCGCGAACGTCGAGCCGGAGCCGATCGACACGAAGTCATCCTCGATGTATCCGCCTGCCGCATCAACACTGAACACATGGCCGCCTGTCATATCACTGCCTGCAACGATCAATCCGAGATAGAACCCGTTGCGCATCACGTTGCCGACAAGAGTGGCCGCTGCTTTCACAGACATCGGAGACCCTTTTTTCATCGAGTATATTGACACCTCGCTCTGTATGAATCTGACCATGAGCTGAGCGTCGCCTACGACGCCTGCAATGGTCATCCCGAGGTTGTCTGCAAGCTGGTATACTTTCTGGACATCGCTGTGCGCGATGATGTTCCCCATTGTTGCTCTCTGGTCGGATGCTAGGATCACACCATCTTTTATCTTCATCCCGATTGTGGTCGTTCCTGTCTTGAGTATATCCTCATTGCTCATTTTTGTCCCTTCGCTATTAATGAAATGCAACAAAATGCATGTTAGCATAACAAAGATGCTATAATGTCCTTATACCCCAATCTTTTATAAACTTTATTAAAGGCACGCATGTAAAAGCCGTCGAATATCTTCAGACCGGTACGTTCAAAGCATATGGTGTTTTTGCGTCGACCTCATGAAATCTGCGCCGCCTGGCTTTGTATCCTCCCCTTATTATCCTTTTTGGTGCGGATATACAGACGGACTCATCCAATTTCGGGAGGTTTAATTACGGAGAATGTAATCACTTCCCAAGATGGGAGAGTACCATGGATATTGAAGAATGGTTGGGCGAAGATAACCAATTGGGCATTGATATTTGGCAGAAAAAATATTGCTACAACGGAGAGACATTCGACCACTGGCTGGACCGTATCAGCGGGGGGAACGCCGATATACGGGAGATGATTGTACAGAAAAAATTCCTTTTCGGAGGAAGGATATTGGCCAACAGGGGGCTGCAAAGGACCGGACTGAAGATCACTCTTTCAAACTGTTATGTTGTTACGCCACCAGAGGACTCTATAGAATCTATATTCGAGTGCGCTGGTAAGCTCGCCAGAACATTCAGCTACGGAGGCGGCGTTGGAATAGACCTTTCCAAACTCGCTCCGCGCGGCGCGAAGATCAACAATACCGCATCCGAAACATCCGGTGCGGTGTCATTCACAGACCTCTACTCGATGGTCACGGGACTTATCGGACAGCACGGAAGGCGCGGAGCGCTTATGCTGTCCCTTTCCTGCGAACATCCTGACCTTGAAGAATTCACTAATGTGAAAACCGATGTCGACAGGGTCACCAAAGCAAACATGTCGATACGTGTGACCGATGAATTCATGGAGTGCGTAAGGGAGAAGAGAGACTTCATGCAGAGATTCTGCAGGCCTGAAACAAAGGATGTTGTCGAGAAGAACCTCAACGCCCACGAATTCTTCAAGAAACTCTGCTATGCTAACTGGGATTACGGAGAGCCCGGGTGCCTCTTTTGGGACAGGATCGAGTCATGGAACCTCATGAGCGAGTTCCCCGATTACCACTACGCGAGCACCAACCCCTGCGCAGAAGAGCCTCTGCCCCCGGGAGGGAGCTGCCTTCTCGGAAGCATAAATCTTTCGGTCTTTGTCAAGGACGGAAAATTCGACGAAGAGGACTTCAGGCAAACTGTCGGCGTCTGCGTAAGAGGACTCAACGAGGTCCTCGAAGAAGGACTGCCCCTCCATCCGCTGCAGGAACAAAGGGATTCCGTCAGGGACTGGAAGCAGACGGGCCTGGGGATAATGGGCCTTGCCGACATGCTGATAAAACTTGAGATGGAGTACGGAACAAAAGAGGCCATGGATTTCTGCCATTCGCTCGGTTTCATAATGGCCGATGCGGCAATAAGAGAATCCGCCCTGCTTGCAAAAGAGAACGGAAAGTTCCCCAAGTGCAACACCGAGCTTCTGATGATGTCTCCCTACTTCAATGAGAACACGTCCGAAGAAACAAAAGAACTTGTGAGAAAGCACGGCATAAGGAATTCGCAGCTGCTTACGATCGCACCGACGGGTACGCTTTCGACGATGTTGGGAATATCGGGCGGCATCGAGCCGATATTCGCAAATTCGTATGAGAGGAGGACCGTTTCCCTGTCTGACCACGATGAATTTTACAAGGTATACCCGCCGGTCGTGAAGGAATACATGGACAAGCACGGAGTTAACGATGAGAAGAACCTTCCGCATTTCTTCGTAACTGCCCAGAACCTTGATTACAAACAGCGCCTGAACCTTCAGGGCACATGGCAGATGCATATCGATGCATCGATAAGCTCAACAGTGAATCTTCCCGCCGATTTCCCGGAGACGGAAGTGTATGATCTCTACATGTATGCATGGCAGATAGGCTGCAAAGGCGTCACTGTGTTCAGGGACGGCTGCAAGCGTCTCGGCATCCTTACCACAAGCGAGAATGAAACGAAAAAAGAGGAAGAACCCAAGAACGGGAACCGCAAGAAGAGAGGATTCGTTGAGAATGTCGCCGATGACGTGGTCGGAAAGAAGAGAAAGCTTATGACCGGCTGCGGAAGCCTTCACTGTACGGCATTCTTCGACCCCCACAGCGGCGAACTGCTGGAAGCGTATCTGAACAAAGGTTCCACCGGCGGCTGCAACAACTTCATGATAGGCCTGTCGAGGATGATCTCGCTGGCGGCAAGAAGCGGCTGCGACATCTCTTCCATAGTGGATCAGCTCAAGAGCTGCGGATCGTGTCCTTCCTATGTTGTGAGGACGTTCACAAAGAGGGACACCAGCAAAGGATCGTGCTGCCCCATGGCGGTCGGCTGGG
>JAIRQG010000091.1 GCA_031256615.1 Candidatus Methanoplasma sp.
GATCCCCTTTCCTGATGAGCTCCAGGTAGACAAGGTTCTCCATAAGTCTGCCGTAGTCCTCCGTCCCGTAACCCAGAGAGGTATTCCTCAGACCGACATCCACCGAATAATATTTCGGGCTGTGCGACAATACTGTACTCTTTAGATCGTATTTTTCGGCTTTGTAAAGGATGTAGCATTGCTCCAACAGCCCCAGGTATTTATCCACTGTGGTCTTATGCACATTGCCGAGAGACGTTGCTATACCGTTAGCGGAGATGGGGTTCCCGATGTTCATCATCATGAATTTAACAACACGTTCAAACTCCGCCGCATTCACTATCTTTCCTCTCATGACCGCATCTTTGTAGATTATTGAAGCATAAAGTCCGTCCAGCATTGCTCTTATCGCACGTTCTCCGGCGAACGGGTTGACACCGGGGAACGCACCGTATCGTATGTACTTGTCAAATAGTTCGTATTTGTCCAGGCCTCTGTCGGAATGCAGTTCGGAGTATTCTTTGAAAGACAGCGGGAGCATCTCGACCGAGACGTATCTGCCTGTGATGTAGGTTGAAAGTTCAGACGACAGCAGTTGGGAGTTGGACCCTGTGATATAAACGTCCGCACCGGTCCCTGCCAGCAGGGCATTCACCGGGACCTCCCAGCCCTTGATCCTTTGTACCTCATCGAGAAGTACGTACGTTATCCCTGTTCTGAGGTTCTCTTTGAAGTATCTCTTCAGATCTTCCCGGTCTGCTATGAAATCGAACTCCGTCGATTCGAAGTCTATGTATATGATATTCTTTTCATCCACGCCGGATGAGATCAGCCTTTCGATCATCTGTTCCATCATAGTGGACTTTCCGCATCTTCTCACGCCGCATATTATTTTTGCAGTATCTGTCTGATCTTTGAATTCCCAAAGGAAGTCTAGATACTGCGTTCTTTCGATGGTGTCCATAAAAATGTATTATGTTTGTTGTATATTAAATTATATTGGAGTGAAAACTAATCTTATTTTTCATGTTAGACTTCACTGCAATATAAACTAATGTTAATTTTTTTTACATTAGATCATACCGAAGTGAAATTCATTCTGCCGGTCCCTTAAGGCTGCGCGGTTTATTTGTGATCAAGACATACCTGGTGCTGCGGCCGCCGGCAGGGGGTATTTGAAAAGGGTTCCCTTTGCAATAAGATCCTTTATGTCATTGATGGCAGTGTCTTGGGAGCAACTGTTGATCCTGGCCCACCTTGAAGAGGTCAGGATGCTCTGGGACTCATCCAAAAGGATATTTACCGTTCTGCTCCGGCGTTCATTCATCGCAACAGCCGAATCGGAACGCCAGAATTCTCCTTTCTCCAGCACGGACTCTGCTGTTTTCATACTGCCGAGGACAGTCTGTTCCGCGCATGAAAGGAACCGCTCTATCCACTCAGCGATATCTCCGTTCTCCACACCGGACCTTTCAAGGATGTCAAGATATCGTCTGCGTTCTTTGTATATGCGGAAGAGGATTCGACAAATATATTTTGTACAATATCTCAGATGATCTCCGAATGCGGCCGGTTGGCCATAAGATCAGGCGTCAATCGGTCAGAGGAGTCCCTTTGCTTTGAACAGTTCTGCGTTGAGTATCGATCCGCCGGCGCCGCCTCTCAGAGTGTTGTGGGAAAGCACGAACATTTTGTAATATCCGTTTCCGTCCCTGATCCTTCCGACGGTGGAGGCCATGCCTTTTGCTCTTTCCGGACTTCCGGCAAGAGCATCATACACCGGCTGGGGTCTGTCCCTTTCCGTCCTGACAATTATCGGCGCTTCCGGTGCGGAGGGCAGCTTCAGCGTCTGAGGTTCTCCTCTGAAATTCGAAAGCGCCGAGGCGATGTCTTCGATCGAAGGGGACGAACTCAGCTTGACGACCAAGGATTCCAGGTGGCCGTCTACCACAGGCACCCTGGCGCAGTTCGCCAGGACCCTGAAGGACGCGGGCATGAAACCGCTGTCGGAGTAACCGCCGAGGATCTTCCCAAGTTCTTTTTCCATCTTCTCTTCTTCTTTGTCAATGAATGGGATGACATTGCCTACCGCGTCCAGCGACGCTACGCCCGGATATCCGGCGCCTGAAAGCGCCTGGTACGTTGAAATGAACACTTCTTCGAGACCGAACTTCTTATCGAGGGCGAAGAGAGGCGTCGCAATGCCGGTAGAGGAACAGTTGGCGTTCGTCACTATGTATCCGCCGTTCCCGTAGGTGTCCTGTCCTTTGATGGAGACAGCATGGTCCGGGTTGATCTCAGGTATCAATATCGGGACGTGTTTGTCCATGCGGTGCGAGCCGGCGTTGGAGAAAACGGCCACACCCTTCTTAGCAAGCTCAGACTCGGTCGGTCCGGCAAGATCGGACGGTATCCCGGAGAACGCTATCCTTACGTTCTTTGAGATATGGTCGAGGTCCATCGTCCTGATCCTCGTTTCTAGGGACTCGTTTGAGAATTTATGATCTCTGATCTTGACGGCATCTCCGAACCTCTTTCCTTCCGATCTCTCCGATGCGTAAAGTCCTTCGATCTCAAAGTATGGGTGACCCTCAAGCATCTGTACGAATCTCTGGCCTATGGGTCCGGTGGCTCCGAGAACGGCAACGCTGATCTTGCTCATGCGAACACTTCCTTGTTAATTAGGGTCAATGCTATGTTATTATTATATTTTGGGAGTGTCCATATGCATGCGCAGATCGCCATTCATTGAGATAATAAAGGATTTCCATATTGTTTCGGGCGCTGCGGTCCGCAATCACTTCTCATAGAGCAGCTTCTGCCTCTCTTTGGAGATCTTCAAAAGCACTTCCGCGATAAGCTTTGCTTCATACTCGAAAAGGTTGACCTCTTCGCATAACTTCATGTATCTTTCGACGACCTCTCTTTCTTTCCTGCCGTCCCAGTACCCCTGGGAAGAATGTTTCTTTTCTTTTGCCAGTTCGTCCGTTATCTCCATGCGCGTGGCAATGAGGTCGATGATCTGTTTGTCAATCGATTCTATCTGTTCCCTTATCTCATCAACGCTAGGCAAATCGACACACCTTTGTCACCTTATATGCGGGGGATTTATTAATTCTGACTTATGATGGGATGGATTGCAGAGAAAAATAAAGAAATTAAGGCCGGGGCTGTGCCCCGGGTTTATTGTCAAATCGTTTACTCAGTCCCTGTAGTCATACCTCAGACTTATGAGCGCCATAGCCACGGTCACCACCAGGAGTGCGAACATGACCGCGGTCCATGAGTCGTATGCCACGTACGAGCCGCCGATCTCCTCTGTCAGAAGGAATATGACGGATGCCACCACGGCTACGATCACCGCTCCTAACCTGAGGCCCTTGCCTGTTCCCGTTCCCTCAAAGTTCCTCTTGTAAGCGACCGTGAGCGCGATGATGCTTATCAGGATGCCCACTATCACGCATATCAGGTTCAATACAGCAAGGTCCCCCTCTTCCTCTATGGGTTTTTGGTCGGTGTCTCCCGTCACCGGAACTCCGGCGAATACTTTTACTTCGATGGAATGGTCCGCGGTGATATTCTTAAAGGAGTACGACGACATCCCCTCGGAATTGATCTCCTTACCGTCGATCAGCACCACAAGCCTGTATCCCGCTTCCGCATAGAAGCCGAAAGTGACCGTGTCCCCTTGCAGGGCCCTGACCGCTCCTGATGGAGTGATATTCGTGTGGGTATCCGCGAAGGCGAACAATATGTACTGATCGACCTGGACCGACGACCACTTCGCCGTGAGCACGGTGTCGCTGTACAGTTTGTCGGTGAAGGACATCCTTGTGCTGCCGGAATACCATCCCGCAAAGTACATTCCGCTGCGCACGGGCTCATCAAAAGCGATGGCGCCGAGCATTGTTCCGGATATTATGCCTGAGAATACCTGTGTCGGCGGGTTCCCGCCGTTGCTGTCAAAGGTCACCGTGATGATGTCGATCCCCTTGAAGTCTCCGCTGTCTCTGATCCTGTACGTCTCCGGATTCAGCGGGAGCAATGGGCCGTATGCGTCTGCCCATCCGGCCGTGCTGAGTGCAGCGGCAGCATCTTTGAGGAGCGTTCCCGTATCGACGTAATATGTGACCGGCGCATTGCCGCTCTCATAGAACCTTGCCCTCTCCTGCCATGTGGCGAAGAGAGCGGCCGAGTCCGCTGCGCTGATGAACAGATCGCTTAGGTCATCTGTCGGCGGCAGATACGTACCGGTGAACGGATCCTGCCATCCGTTGAACACGGAGTACAGCGACACCCAGCCGCCCGGGGCGGAGGGATCGTATTTGTCTATGAATTTCTCGACCGTGACCTCTCGGGAAGTGCCGGAAGTGTCTGTCCAGGATATTACGGTCTGTATCACGCGGCCGCCGTACTCCGCGTCTGTTATGATATCATAGCCGAAGCCGATGCTGCTTATGCCCAGATCCTCGTCCCACTCCATAGAGGCTACGGGGGTCATAGAGATGCCGTCGTAGATCTTGACCTCTACCAGCCACTTTGCGGAGTACCACGTCTCGCCTGCAGGCGTTATGGGGGTCCCTGCGCTCACGGTGGCCGAACCGTCATACCATCCGATGAACTTCAGCCTGCCTTTGGCCGGCTTCTCGGGAAGGATGATGCTCTGGTCTTCGATGACCAGCATGTCGGGGATCGCCGACGGCGTTCCTCCGTTGGTATCGAAGTGCACCATGTTCCCGTATCCTGCCGTCAGGGTTATGTTCCCGGCAAACTTGTCGGTCAGCCCGTACATGACATCTCCTGTCTCGTAGGTCCCATCGGCCGTTCCCTGCTCGATGAACCAAGAGACAAATCTCTTTCCGCCCGGCACAGGGTCCGCCAGGATGAACTCTCTGAGAGCGGTGCCTTCGGGCATATGGAAGAAGTCATCGTCGGAGTTGAGTATCATATCCCCGCCGTCCATTTGGATTATCTTCACTCCGTCCACATTAAGCACGAGGCCGTCCGCCAGATATGCCGGCAGATCGTAGAATTGAACTTCAACGAGCCATGCCGCCGTGAGGGTCATTGATTCAATGATCAGCGCCGCCGGGTCAGGGGCATCGGTGCCGGCCAGTGTGTATCTTTTGATCGGTGTGCCGGAGAAGTCGTACCATCCGGTGAACGCTACCCCCGATCTTGCCGGCATGGGAGTGAACCTGACGCTGGTATTGTCCGGGAGAGGCCGTTCGACACGCAGGTACTGCGGGTCTATTAGGTCGACGGGAGTGTATCCGCAGTCGAAATTCACCAGCACGACGAACTCATAGTACAGGGTCACGTCCTTTTCGATCGCCGACGAAGTGCTGTCATCGGGGCCGCCGCCGCTCTGAAGATAGTCGAAGCCTGTTGTGTAATACTGCTTCCCGAGATCGTCATAGTCGGCCGGGTCAGCGCCCGATACGTCATACCATCCGACGAACTCCCAGTCTGTTCTAGTAGGGTCTCCGGCGTATGGGTTGGGATCCTCACCCAGATCTGAGAACAGGTCCGAAAGCTTTGTTCCCTCCAACAGATTCTTCGTGACATCGAAGAAACCGGACGTTGATGTGCTGACATGGAAGTCGACGACAGCATACCATCTGGCGTAGATCGTTTTGTTTGCGCTGATGCCGCCGTTCAGATCAAATGACCCAGGTACGGCCGAATGAATGAAAGCACTTATGGAAAGAGGCACGGTTCCGGTAAACCCGTTCTCGTACCATATCAGATGGTTGTTCAGGAAGCCAGGTTTGGACAGCGCCGGTGCGGTCACGGAACCGCTGACCTCCGCCACATCGATGATGATATAGTTGCCTTCGGCGTCCGTACCGTACTTCGCTGTTCCCGCAGGGAGCGGGAACACAAGGTCTCCGGTGTAGTAGAACTTGACCTCTGCGCCCCAATGCGCTACAAGCGTTATGGAGGATGTTATGTTGCCTGCGGAGGCCTCGATAACCCCGTACTGATCCGTATATCTTACGGTGCCGATGAACCACCCTTTGAATGTTTTATTATTGTTGGTGTCATAGACAGGCACGCTCAGCGTACCTGGGGGCATACCCAGACTTAAGAAGGGCGTACCCTCGTCAACGGTCATTGCAGCAGGGTCCGAGGAAGTCCCGGCATCGCCGAAGAGGACATTCACATCGAATTCCACATCCGCCAGCCACCTGATGTAGGCCTGTGTGTCAGTGCCTATCAGGTCGGCCGGGCCCCATGACGTATACGGGCCTCCGGTGACATAATCGGGAACTGATTCTGCGCCCTTATACCATACGGCATTGGGTTCCCCAGCGGTACTGGGTGTGCCGATGTCTTCATACCGCAGTCCTGTTTTCTCCAGTTTGATGTATGAGGCGCCGTTGAAGAGGCTTGTGTTCAGTCTGTCCAGCACATCCGCGAATGTATCAGTCGAAGAGTAAGGGACCTGCACCGTTGCCGGGGTCCCTCCCATCAGGTCAAATTGGAAGAGGTTCCTGAATTCCGGCGTCAGGCACACGCTGTACGTGTAATGAACGACGGGAGCATCCCCGAACCACCTGTACGGTGCGGAATCGGCGTCAAACCAAGAGGTCGGGCTGACGCCGTTCAGCCGGATCAGCGGCATACCGCTGCCGTTCATGTCGAACGATGATCCTTCCAGAACGAGGAAATGGTAGCTTCCGGGCATCCATGTCGACATCGTTGTCTGATCGATGATGGTTCCGGCCACGCCGGCGTCGTCGAATGTTATCTCGAATCCCCACCCTGCTATCAGTTTAATATTCTCAGTTATGGCGCCTGTATAGTCCGAATAGCTCGGGTCCGCCGCGGGCGGCATGGTCGTGCCGTCGGCCGAGTCGTACCAGCCGATGAAATGCATCCTTTTTCCCATTTCGTCTTCTTTGTGTATGTCGGCCGTTGCCGTCAGCACATCCGTCATCTTTCCGTCTATTGTGCTGAAATATGCCGGGTCCCCGAATGATATGAGGGTGAGCAGAGACACAGGGACGGCCACAGTATACGGCGGTCCCGTCATGGGCGTCTCCAAGGTGGCGCCGTTGAAGAAGAAGCTTACATCAGCGGAATATAAGGCCATGAGGCTCATATCTCCCTGCACGAATGCCTCAAACCTCTGGCTTGTCTCGTAGAGGTCGGGATAAGGAGAGCTGCTGTTCGTTCCCGCCGCGACAACCCCGATATCGCTTACCGCGGTTCCGCCTGTATTGAGAACGTACCATCCGTTGAAGTTCACATCAGAGGCTGCGGCAGGAAGCAGATATGACGGCAGGGCCGCAGTATAGCCGCCGGCAGTGCCGCTGTGGGAGCCCACATCATGCCGGTAGGCGTATATGCCGCTGCCAGGCGCGGTCTCTGCCAGACCGCTCCCCGACATTGTAGCTGTGCCGTTGATCCCGTTGTTCGCGTAGAACACGACATTGGCATACCATCTTGCCTTCAGTGTAAGAGAGGGCGTATCCGGCATCGCTTTAAGCAATGTCAGGTTCGACCCATCAAACTCCGCATAGCATGTCTCGGGCGAGCCCCCGTACCATCCGCCGAACGTCAGCCCCGTCTGGGACGGAGTGCCGGGGTAGTATGAGGAAGAGGGATCATTACCTAAAGTGCCTGGGTCTGCCGTGAGGCTGAATCCCGCTTTGAAATCGTAATCGATGCCGTTGTAGTCATTGTTGGGTTCGACCAGATAATCTCCGACAACGAATTTTACATCGGTCGGAACATTGCCGTCGTTCGTGTCAAAGGTGACAGTTGCGGTTTTGGCAAAGTATGCCACGTATTTCAGGCTTGAACTTAGTGTCAAACCTCCCCATTCTGCAAAGCTGACGGCAGAATTGACATAACTCCTGTCGCTTTTCTCAAAGAACATCCAAACCGGGTTGTCCTTATCTTCGGTGTTCAAGACCCCCCATCCGACGAATGCGTATCCGGTCTTCGGCGTTGCTTTGAGGGCCAGCGTTGTACTGTATGGGTAACCCGCCTCTCCGTATCCCGGTTTTTCTCCGCTCTCGGCTGTGACAAATCCGTTGGAACCGTTGTACGGGATATCCAGGATAAGTTCGACAGAACCGCCGTTCGGGTTCGCTGCCTGATCGGACGGCGGTGCGGTCGGGTGCTGACCGCTTGTAACTCTCGCCTCGATCTCGATCATGTACTCTTTGCCTATGAACAGTGCATACAGATTGAGTATGCCCAGATCGTTGGAGTCACGGTAGATCAGGTCTTCCGGAATGGTGCTTCCGAAGACATCGATCGCCGTGATCCTTACGTTGCCTATTGTGCTCGCCAGCGCATGATCCGGGTTGTCTGCGGCGTACCACCCCTGCAGGCTGAACCTGACAAAGTCGGGCCAGAGCATTGTCTTCAGCGGTACACCGGCCAAATAGGTCATGTCTTCGTATTTGCTGCGGTCGGCCACGTCATAGCTGGAAAGTATCAGCGGGTTGTCGTAATCCGGGTCCTCTCCGTCAGGGCACCCGTCGCCGTCATTGTCGCCGTCGGTCAGGAAGGAATAGAAATCGATCCTGTAATACTCAAAAACAAGCTCCCATGTTTTCCCGTCTCCGTTCTGACAGGTACCCACAGGGAGGCCCGTGTTGGAGATGTCGGCCATTATGTCTATAGGCCCTCCCGCGTCATCATGCATCTCCGGCCCGTATACGCCGGGCTTGAGGGACAGCATATGGAACTTCGGATTTTTCTTATCCTTGTATTCGACGAACTGAAGGGCTCCCGCGGTCAGATCGAAATTCCTGACGGTTATATATCCCTGCCCGTCAGGCACAAGATCAGAGATATCAACGAGCCCTTCGTTGTTTATTATCAGCATGCCGGTGCTGTCAGAACCTCCGTATGTCCATCTGTCAGCGTTCCAATCTTTGAATATGGCCTCGGCCCCGTTCACAGTGTCCGTGTCGGAGGAGTCGGAAGAGACCTGAAGGGCATACATTGTCGTCCCGGTGAAGGAATCGGGCTCGATCACCGTGTTGCCCCACACCCCGATCACCAGATTGTCAAGGGCCGATGTTCTCAGGTCGGAGAATGCTTTGGAACCGACTGTTGTGTTTTTAGGAAGATCAACTTCGGTGAGTCCGGTATTCTGGAAAGCTCTGTCGCTGATAACGAGCGGACCCCCTGTGTCAAGGAATTTGAAATAGGACAGAGATCCGCATCCAAAGAACGCACCCACGCCGATTTCTTCCGCTTTTGTGGCTGTGACGCCGGTGACATAAGTGTTCGTGAACGCATAGACCGGGATAGATTCGATCTCGTTGAGGTCCACTTCTATGGCGGGGCATCCGTTGAAAGCGGTGTCCGCCATTTTTTTCACCCCGTCCGCTACAGTGAATTTATTGTTCAGATCTGCGAGCTGAGTGTTTATCCGATACGGCAGTCTGATCAGCGTCTTCGGGTCCCCCGACGGATCCAATTCGTATAATGCGCCTTTTGCGCCTTTTGCGGTATTGTCTTTGGATATCAGCGATGCGTATTTGTTGTTGAGAGGATCCACAACAAAATACTGCAGGCCGCTGATCCCGTCGAATGCGCCGGTACCGATGCCGGTGACCATGCCCAGATCCGCGAATTTCAGGTCAGTGCAGTAGAATGCGTAGTTCCCTATCGTATACGCCGCCGGCGACAAAGCAACGCCGGTCAGCGCTCTCCCGGAGAATGCGTAGGCGCCTATGGCCTTTGCGTACTGAATGGACAGCGAATAGCCGGGCGCACTGTCTGTGTCCGGCTGATCGCCCAGATAGAACGAATAATTGCCTATGGTCTCGGCTTTCGGTATGGAGAGCGAAATGTTTATCTTCGCCTTTGCAAACGCATATTGGCCGATGCTTATGCATTCGGGGAGGTTTACCACATCGAAATCTCTTGCCAGAGATTGATTGTTCACGGCCCCGAACGCGCCTGTGCCTATTGCGGTCACTTTCGGAAGCGAGAGCGTGCTCACGTGAGGGATCGGCCCGGTGTACGCTGACTCGCCGAACACATCCGATATTGCAAAAGCATAGTTCCCCACCGTCAGAAGTTCTTCTGCCGTTATCTCTTTGAGCGAAGTGCAGTGGAAGAACGAATAGGCTCCCAGATCGGTCACGTTGTTCAGATCGACCTTCAAAAGGCTCACGCACTCTCTGAATGCCGAGTCTCCGATCCTTCTCACGTTGTCCCCCATCTCGAGATACTTCATGTTGTTCTTCTGGTAGAAAACGCTCTGCCCGGTCGGCGTATTCAAGCTGGCGATGGCCGTTACAAGATAGGTCTCGCCCATATATTCTATCGCAGACGGGATCTTTACATTTTCTCCGTTGAAGTTGTAACTTATAAGCGTGACCTCTTTTGTACCCGGGATCCCGTCCAGATCAAGGCTGCCCGAGTCGTCGTACACATATGTGAACTCGTCCGTCACGACATTGTCAAATATTTTTATCTGAGCCCCCGTTGAATCATCGTCTGATACAAGCAGGAATGCTCCAGCAGTTATCAAAATGAATAAAACAGCTGCTGCCGGTATGTTATTTTTCATTTATGTGCCCCCATAAACAGTTATTTTTCGTCAGTGGCGATCAGCCGCAGACATACCAGCCCCCCTCCTCCTCTTTTCCACATTCCTGTGAACTTCGTTACTCCCCGTTTGTCCTAAGGATGTCAGCTTCCTGATCCATAGTTCATGCGGGTTTCTGTGCGATCGGCATTTCGGCATGGCAGAACGCCTGTGGACGGACCGTTCTGCTCATAGAGGCAAGATCGTTCGGACCAAAAGAGGACCCACTGAACAGAACAGCAATGAGTCCGCCGGCCGCCTTGCCCGAGCGCAAAAGAAACAATAGATTTTAATTATATATGTCCGCTCGCCATAGTATATAGCGATATCCGATTTTTTATAAAAGTCTCTGTAATACTTCAAACAGATATATACAAAAAGGCAGTCCAGCCCCTTCTCCGTCGGAAACAGCCTCCGATGCTGCGGTTTTGACCCCGGATTTAATTTGTTGTTAGAGCACAAGAACGGTTTTCATACACGGAACGGTCTGTATGATGCCTGCCGCGCTGTGTGATCGGCAGCAACATATCTCAGATGTCGGTTTCAGAAAAATCGCGGACGCTGAGCACGAAGAACGTTCCGGGACGAGAGATGCATGTTTTTATCCGCAATGCCCATTACTGTGTATGGAATGTGTGAAAGAAGGATTCGGCGGGCTGCCGTCGCAGGAGAAGGTCGCAATGCTCCTTCTCAGACACGGTATAAGGGTGGAGAAAGGCACAGCTTACTGCAATGATATCAAACAGTCGGATGCAGCTATAGCAAGGGCGGCGGGCGTCGACAGAAGAGTGGTAAGATCGGCACTCGACAGGATATCATCGGTCCCGGAGCTGGACAAGGTGTTCTCGAAACTGCAGTCCATGCTGCTGCTTGCGGATGTTGCGCAGGAGATAGACTGCACCACGGTGGAGATAATCCCCACGGACGCAATGATGCCGGGGATATTGGCGGGAGTGATGGACGTTATCTACAGAGGCGGCCTCTCGGTGAGGCAGGCGGTGGTAGACGACCCCGGAGTAAGGGCGGACTCCCATTTGATAATAGTGGTCGACGGGCAGATCCCTCCCGAACTGCTGCCGGCGATAAAGCAAAGCAGGGGCGTACTGAGCGTGATACTGCGGTAAGGACGTTAAATGTCTGGCTATTACGTATAGAGTCAAAAAAAGATATATTTTACCTAATTTCTTTCAGAATATACGCGCGCAGATGCTCGTTTCTGGAGTAATATTATATATTCCTACAATCATCAGTAACCCCGTGCACAGTATGCTGAGCATTTTGTGTACAGCCTTTCGCAGCCTGCGAAGAACGTGCCCGTACACCATGCGGAGTACGGACGGGCGAGAACCAAAGGTAAGGGATGGAAAAACAGAGGGATGCGGGATGAGAATAGAGTTCATTCCGTTGAACCAGTGCGGTCTCTTTTTGGTGAATGCCTTCGTTCGTTTTTCCATTGGCATGCCGGAAGGCAGGAAATACATACTCAAAGAGGATGATTCCAAATGAGAAAAGAAATGAAAAAAAACAATAAGATGCTCCTGGCGCTTGTTGTTGTCGCAGCCCTTGCGATGGTATCCGTCGCGGCTGTCGCTGTAGAAAGCAGCGATGCCGAAGAGGTATACTGGAATATGGGTACGGACGACAAGCTCCTTATTAACGGAACATCGACATCAGACTACAACTTTGTGTTGCCTGATGGCGTAACGGACAAATACTGTCCGATAGAGATCACAGCAAACGGGAAATACACCGGAACGCTGAGCATAGGCACCTTAAACGATAAATTGGTGTTCACATCCCTCGCATCGCTCAAACTGACAGATGCAAGCAATGTGAAGATCAATGCGGTGCTGGATGTGGACGGCGTGGCGTATTTCGAGATCAGCAACTTTGATAATGTTGCTGTGGTCCTGAATGACGGAACGTACACGCTGAAGAACGGAGTACCGAGCGGATCATATGAATTGATGAAGGGCAAAATAATGCTCGGCATCGACGGCATACCCTTCAGCGGTACAGTCTCTGCGGGCGGCTTCTCAATGAAAGCCGAGTTCGTTGCAGGCGCAGTGCTGGCGATAACGGGTGACGGAAAGGTGACGATCTCGGGCAACGCCGCGGGCGTAATAAACAACGATTTGAGTTTAGTTCCTGCGAATCTGAAGGACTATGAGTTCCCCTACGCGGCGCTGAGCCTCTCTGGAGAAGCAGCGATTCCCAGAGGCGAATCC
>JAIRQG010000020.1 GCA_031256615.1 Candidatus Methanoplasma sp.
GTCCTGATGTACGACGGAGGGGTGTACAGGGCGGAAGAGCTTCACGAACTCATAGAGGACCTGGGAGGCGTTGTGGTCCAAACAACAAGGAGTTCGCAGCTTCTGTCGGTCACGATGTCGATCCCCTCTGAAGATAAAGAGAAGGTGACCGAGTTCTGCAAAGACCTCGGAGGAACGGTGAAAACGGTCCCTCTGGCGGGAACTGAGATCGCAGTAGTAGGTCCGACGCTGGGGCGGCACCATATGCCGCATCCTATATGCGACATAGCCGAGAGCCTCAGGAGGCGCGGCGCGATAACAGTGGTCATGGGGCTTGCGAGAGGAAGGGGCAAGCTGACCTCCCAGATAAGCCTGGAAGAAAAGATGATAATCGATGAATACGACGCGGCGATATTCTCGCTGGGTAATTTCAAACCCTGCATAGAGGCAAAGACGGACCTCTTCAGCGACATCAAGATACCGGTGATCCTTGTCTCCGGACCCGAACCGGACGGGGTCGCCGACAAATGCGACGGCATGGTGTCCGGGGTCGGGAGAAAGGTCTCCAGGATGAGGACCGCCCCCGAGAGGGAGAAACTGGACGAGATCGCGGACCTTGTGGAAAAGGTCCTGGATGACAAGAGGAAGCTTCTGGATGAGGACCCTCTCTTCATACATCCGGCAGAGATAAAACTGCTTCTCGAAGAGTATGAGCCCATCAGCATGTGCCTGAGGCCTGCGCCCATCGTCCTGCATCTGGACGGCCTCAGGGTAAAGGTCGGATACGAGGAACACTGCGAGAACATCGAGAACATGATGATATACGGCCGCAGATTGAGCGACATATGCAGACTGTCCCCGTCCAAGATAAACGACAGCAGCATAATTATAAAGATCAAAACGCAGTCCGAAGTGCGTCAGGAAGATTCCGAGAGAGAACAGGGATGATCCGCAAAGGAACATACATCCTGATCCTGGAAATGCCTGAAGCGCGGATCAGAGTGGGGGCGCTGGGTATCGTGAATGTCCCAAAGGGGACGTATTGTTACGTAGGAAGCGCGATGAACGGCCTCGACCAGCGGATCGGAAGGCATCTCTCTAAAGGCAAAAAGATACGCTGGCACATAGATCGTCTTACGGAGATATGTACGCAGATAGAGGCCTATGAGGCCGCAACGCAGGAGATCACCGAATGCGGACTCGGAAAACTTGTGCTGGAAAGCGGCGGATCCGGCTTCGTAAAGGGGTTCGGCTGTTCCGACTGCAGATGCTTTACGCATCTTTTCCTTTTGAACGAAAAGACGAAAGAAAAGCTTTGTTCCAGCTCCTCTCTTGTCCCGCATCTGAACCTGTAAGTCCCCCGGCCTTCTGGAGCATCCCGGTCTGGGCATGTCTTCAACCGCGGTCGCACGTATCTGACACTAAAACCGTTGGCCATCTGCACAACCCTTATAATATATCAATCGCTACCCGACTTTAATTGAAATACGCGCTTTTGAGCACGGAGGCAAGTCATGAATTCAGCGGATGAAAACAGGTCAGAAGGGATCGCAAATGCTATTGAGGCTCTGAAGATTGCAGTGGGAAACGAGAATGTCAAAACATGCGGCGGGGGATGTTGCGGCGCAGACGTATGCATCACACCCAACAGCACAGCGGATATCTCGAAGACCATCGCCGTCGCGAAAAAGAACAGGCTTACTGTCGTTTCCAGCAATAACCCCTCGTGGACAATAGACGGGAAGGAACTCGCCAACGGCGGAGTGTTCATAGACCTGTCGAAAATGAGCAAGATCGTCAAGATCGACCCGGTCGCAATGTCGGTAAGGGTCGGCGCAGGATGCACATTCAAGGTCCTGGCTGAAGCATGTTCAAAGGAAGGGTTCACGCTGGGGTCGTACCCGTTCGACAGATCCTCCACCGTCGGCTCGTGGGTCGTGACCAGCGGCATAGGCTACGGCACGTACAAGTACGGCAACTCGAAAGACAATGTCATAAACATTCAGGCAGTGGCCGAGGATGCGACTGTCATAGAGACAGGATACGATGAGATCGGTTACTACATGTCCGGATACAACCTCACGCAGATGTTCGCCGGTTCGGAAGGAACGCTCGGCGTCGTGACCGAAGCAACGCTCAAACTGTTCCCGAGGGGGATCAACAGGCTATGCGCATATCAGTTCGAGTCGATAGAGAAGATGCATGGAGCGATCAAAAGCATCGTTCAGCACCCGAGCATAAAACCCCGCAACATCGCCTGGTGCGCAAAGAACAGGACCATCGCTTTTGTGCTTGACGGCGCAAAGGAGCCGGTGGATCTCGAAGAGCAGTCGATCGGCGCGATCATGGAAAAGATCCCTGCTGTCAAGGTCGAGAAGAAGACCGCCTGCAAGGTCTGCGAAGCAATATGCAGACCCTGTACCTCAAAGACAGCTAAAGCAATAGTTCCCATCAAAAATTGGAAGGGCATTGTATCAGCGTTCGATGATGCGGTATACGGTACCATCGCGGATCGCAGCACCGCCTGCGTGATCTCCGCCGATGAAAATGCTCTTGCAGACAACGCGGCAAAGTTCGGAGGAAAGGTCCTCGGACACGGTTCTTTCGTATGGAACCTGTCCGCGCTTGAGGAAAAGGAAGAGAAGGACCTCAAAAGAGAGGTCACTCCGGAGATAATATCAGCGCTTGAGGGAGCTGTAGGGAAGAACAACATCACAACGAACGGAGTGGACCTCCTGCTTTACAGCAAGGACCTGGCGCCTCTGCCCAAGGAAGCGGGCATTGCGTTCAAGAACATCCCGGATGTCGTCGTCAGGCCGTCGACGGTCAGCCAGATATCCGCAGTTGTGAAGATCGCCTACAAACACGGCATACCGATAGTCCCGAGAGGCAACTCTTCATGGGGATTGGGCGGATGCATGCCCACCAGCGGCGGGATCGTGATCGACCTCTCATCAAAAATGAATAAGATAGCGGAGATCAACACCGAAGAACTTTACGTGAAAGCGGGTGCTGGATGCACTTGGAAAGAGGTCCTCGACACCTGCATGAAGAAAGGATACATCGTCGGGTCATACCCGACAAGCTTCCCCTCGGCTACGATCGGAGCGTGGATCGCGACGAACGGCATGGGAGTAGGCTCATACAAATACGGATCGGCGAAGGACAACGTACTGAACATGGAGGTCGTGCTGTCCGACGGAACAATACTTGAGACAGGCTGCAACAGCATGGGCACATACGGCGCAGGATACAACCTGAACCAGATGTTCTCCGGTTCGGAAGGAACGCTGTGCGTGTTCGGCACCGTTACGCTGAGGATCCACCCGATGGGCATCATAAAACCGCTGGCATACAGCTACGAGACCCTGAAGGATATGCATGGCACGATAGAGAAGATCGCTCAGCACCCGAACATAAGGCCGCTGCACATGGCTTTCGAGGATGAGCTTCACTTCGCCAACCAGAGAAGGGCCGGCGTCAAGGCGCCTGACGAGAAAAGCCTGCTTCTCATTACGCTGCAGGGCGACAAAGCTTTCGTTGAGCGCGACATGGCAGAACTTGATTCCATCACCGCAGAGCTCGGAGGAAAAAGGATTAACGACGATGTCGGCGCCCACGAATGGGAAGAGAGATGCTACGAATTCAGGGCAAGAAAGGTCGGCGTGGGAGAAATACCCGCCGAAGTTGTTGTTCCGGTATCAAAATTCGGCCCGTTCACGGACGAATGCTATAACGGTTTCAAGAAAATGAAAATGGAGGCAGGAGGCGTCATGGGCGTGGTAGTTGACCGCAACACCATAATGTTCATGCCTTACTACTTCAAGGATGACGAATCCCTGCTGGGAATGACGGCTTTCGCGTTTAACTTCTATCTTGGGGACAGGGCGACCGAACACGGCGGAAGGACCACCGGATTCGGAGTGTTCTTTGCCTGGAACCTCGACAATATACACGATGCCTCAACGGTGCAGTATATGAGAGCGATGAAGACAAAGTTAGATCCGCGCGACGTCATCAACCCCGGACACCTCGTATGCGGGACCACAAGGTTCGGCATCAAGATGAGCAAACAGCTCATGGGCGTCGGCAGCAGCCTCATGCAGGCAGTTAAAAAGCTCATGCCTACGAACACAACCTTTGCGGACAACAAAGAGAGATTCAGATATAATGAGCTCGAACACCGCAAAGATATGGACAGGAACCATAAGCTGGGAGACGGAACTCAGTAAACCCCTTCAAAAAACCTTTTGTTAATTAAAAAACAGCAGCATCCTCACATTCGGCCTCAGTTCCTGCGTCCGGGGATCAAACCTGCCAAATGTGCATGAACAGATGCCTTATTATTCGATTATGGACGAATATGGTAGAAAAAAGTATTTTGCCCTCCCGATAATAGAGGTAGCGAATACAAACAATACAGAGTCGAGAACCGTTTTGAGGCTCTTTGATGATGCAGAGTCAATCGGCCGTTCCGATGTGGAGCGTGCTATGGGAGTTTCCAGGTCCAAAGCAAGTGCGATCCTGTCGGGACTTGTGGCTGACGGTATTTTAAAGATAATCGGTGATGGACGTAACACTAAATACCGGCTAAAATGACGTGTGCTCCTGCTTTTTGCATATAAGCGGATGCTCATATATCAGCGGTCTGCTGTGCTGTGCTCCAGTCCATCCTCAATGATTTCCACACAAAAAGATATGGAACCTTTTATTTTATCATTTCAAGAAGCGAAGCGACGCCGTTGATAACGCGTATATTCGGGTCGGCGGCATTCCAGTCCTCAAGGCGGTATCCGCCCGAAAGCACTCCGTAGAATCCCGCGCCGGAGTCCCTTGCTGAGAGCCAATCTATCTTATGATCGCCGAGGAAAAGGATCTCCTCCGGCCTTACGCCGAGAAGGTTCCCAAGATTAACGATAGCTTTGGGGGACGGCTTTGCCTCATTGTCCGGAAAATCATCCCTCGCGACGACCGCATCGAACAATCCGAGCACATTGCTTTTCTTCAGTATGCATTCGGCATACTCACGCCCGCCTCTGGTAAGGATCCCGGTCTTGTATCCTTTTTTCCGCAGCGCCGTGACTGTCTCTACCGCGCCGTCGAACGGCCTTGATATGTCCGTATACTCCAT
>JAIRQG010000034.1 GCA_031256615.1 Candidatus Methanoplasma sp.
AGATTCCGCTTGGGAAGATACCGAGTATGTTCGTGATGAGCGCCAACACCAGCGCCAGCCCCATCATGAGAGCGCTGCTTGTCATAAATTTCAAAGCCAAGCCCATATCTGCTGAACCCCGTTTGTATATTTTAAGATGTTTGTGAAACTGGCTAATCTGGCATATGGAAATTATATCTACAGATGTATAGTTTGATGTGCTTTCTGTATGAATTTTGTGCATAATCTAAATAGCATTGCGACTGTCACGGTATACAATGGAAGACGTGAAATCGATAAGGCCGGGATGGTACAACGCATTCAGGCCGTGGTCGCTGCATGGAGCGGTTGTCCCTGTTCTCATCGGAGGAGCAGTGGCCTATGTCAACGGATACATGGTCTGGTGGATCTTCCTGATGGTCTTGTTGTGCGGATGCCTGCTGCAGTCGGCGGCCAATCTCCTGAACACATACGGAGATTATGTCAAAGGGATCGACACCCTGGATACTGTTGAAAACAGATCAAGGTCGCCGGAATTGGTGACAGGAACGCTTAAACCGATGTCTGTTCTCCTGGCTGGTCTGGCATGTCTCGGGATAACGGCGCTTTGCGGGATAGTGTTCATTTGGCACATAGGCTGGGGAATAATGATATTCGGGATACTCGGCATCGCCGGCGCAGGCCTGTATACCGTGGGGATCTCGTACAAGTACTACGCAATGGGGCTCATCAGCGTATTTTTCATGATGGGGATACTGATGCCCCTTGGCACATACTATGTGATGTCGGGGGAGATCTCGAACGAAGTGCTCCTTATGTCGTTGCCGAACGCCTTCATAATAACGGCCGTCCTCAGCGGGAATGAGACAAGAGACTACCACGAGGATAAACGGGCAGGCGTCATGACGCTCTCTGGCTTTTTTTCGTATAAAGGAAGCTTGAGGCTGTACATTGCTCTTAACGGCATTGCGTTCCCGATATTGCTGGTGCTTATAGCACTGCAGATAATCCCGTGGGCATGCGGCCTGGCGTTTCTTGCTCTCGCCGATATGTATATTCTGGCCATAAACTGGAGAGATACGCCGAACGATGAAAAGAAGAAGAGGCTTCTGGTCCCGCTCTCGTTCAGGATGAATTGGCATTTCGGGCTTCTTCTGGTAACGGGATACTTAATAGGGCAATATCTCATCGCGGGGGCTATCTGATGAGCGAGGAAACCAAACCCAACGGTACCCAGTTCGAGGGCAAAGAAGAGTATGTGAAGGATGTTTTCACAGAGATCGCGTCATACTATGATGAAATGAACGATCTGATGTCAATGGGCATGATCAAAGGATGGCATAAATTCATGATGAAAAAGGCCGGCGACATCATATCAAAAAGGTGCTTGGACATCGGGACCGGAACTGGAGAGATCGCATTCCTCCTTTCTGAGAACGCCGGAAAGGACGGCGAGGTCTACGGAGTGGACATCACCCCGAAGATGCTGGAGTATGCAGAGGCCAAAATGGGAAGGATGAATCTGCCCAGACCGGTCATTTTTGAGGTGGGAGACGCTTTAGCTTTGAGGTTCGGGAATGATTCTTTTGATATTGTGACCTCCGGCTATATGCTGCGCAATGTCACGGACATTCAGAAGGCAATAGACGAGATGCACAGGGTCCTCAGGCCCGGCGGGAGGGCGGTCGTCGCGGAACTCTCGAAACCTAAGAACAGAGTGGTCAGGTTCTTTTATGAGCTGTATATGAAACACAGAGTGTACTGGCTTGGAAGAAAATATGATAAAGGCAAATCCATCGACGGGAAGTATTCCGCATATGAGTGGCTGTCATCATCCGTGGAGGGGTTCCCAAGCGGAAAAGACATAACGGACAAATTCCTGAAAGCGGGGTTTGCGGAAGCACATTATTTCGTTAAATCGATGGGCGCGGTGAACATATATCTCGGAATAAAGAAGTGAGCCGCGGCTCACTCCTTCTCAAGTTTGCTGCTGTAGAATGCGAATATGGCCTTGTACAGCAGATATACGTCCGTTTTGGAGGTCACTTCGAACGGCGAGTGCATGGATAACACCGGCACACCCATGTCGACGGTGTCCAGATTGTGAACGGAGATATCAGCTGCGATGGTGCCTCCGCCGCCGATATCGACCTTTCCGAGCTCCCCGACCTGCCACGGTACCTTCGCATCATCCAATATCTTTCTGAGGAAGCTCATCGTCTCCGCAGAAGCATCGTTGGTGGAATACTTCCCTCTGCTTCCGGTGTATTTAGAAACGACCGGTCCGCGGTTCAGGAACGAACAGTTGCTCCTCTCGAACACGTCTCCGAATGCAGGATCTATCGCGGCGTTGACATCGCACGATAAACATACGGATCTCCTGAGCACGTGGCGTACCTGAAGCCCGTATGCGGACACAAAATCCTCAAGAAAGTCCCTGAAGAAGAAGGACCTCATTCCGGTATTCCCGTCAGAACCTGTCTCTTCCTTATCAGCAAATATTGTTACCGTTGTGAATTCCGGTTCTTTGCACTCGATCTCCGCCATGAAATTGGCAAAAGCGCATGCGCTGTCGTCTTGTCCATACGCGCCGATCATCGACCTGTCGAGACCGACGTCTATCGGCCTGAACGCCGGAACGGCGCACAGCTCCGCTGTCAGGAAATCTTTCTCGGTGACGCCGTATTTTTCGAACAGTATGTTCATTATGTTCAGCTTCACTTTGCCGGATACTTTCTCATCCTTGAACGGCCAGCATCCCACAAGTATGTTCAGCTGCTCCCCTTCGATGACCTCTGCTGCCGGCTTCTTCATCTGGTTCATAGCCAGGTGCGGGAGCAGGTCCGTTACGCAGAAGACCGGGTCCCCTTCCTCCTCTCCGATGTTGACCTTTACTGTTTTTCCGTTTGTCAGCAGGATGACGCCGTGCAGGGAAAGCGGGATCGCGGCCCACTGATACTTCTTTATTCCGCCGTAGTAGTGCGTTTTGAAGTATGCCATGTCCGTGTCTTCAAAGAGCGGATTCGGCTTGAAATCAAGTCTCGGACTGTCGGTGTGGCTCACTCCCACCCTCAGACCGTCCGCTATCGGCCTTTTTCCAACTGTCACCATGATCAGGGCCTTATCGCGGTTGTTCATGTAGAATTTGCTTCCGGGAGAATATTTTTTCCCGATGTGGAATTCTTTGTAGCCTTTTTTCTTTAAGATAGGGACAGCATAATCCAGGACCTCTCTTTCCGTTTTGTTGCACAGGAATCTCTTGTACTCTTCACAGAAGACATCGGCCTCTCCGAGAAGAGAGCCGTCGGTTTCCCCGATGTTAATGGATCTCATCAGAAGTTTCTCTTCCAATTTCTGCCCGTCGCTCTTTTTTTCTGCCATAATACCCTAATCCATCGCTGATTACTTGATTCTTGTGCAGGTATCTGAATACTTATGACTCCAACGCTTTAAGCTGAGCCGTCAGCTTCGACGTTCTCAGCGTTCTTATGGAGTTCATTATCGCTATGACGGCTACGCCGACATCCGCAAAGACAGCCTCCACTAATGTTATGTAGCCAAGTGCCCCGAGTGCCAGGAACAGTATTTTGATCCCGATGGCAAACACGATGTTCTCGATGGATATAGCCCGGGTCTTCTTCGCTATCATAATGGCGATGGGGACCTTTGACGGCATATCATCCATTATAACAATGTCTGCTGCCTCGATCGCCGCATCGGAACCCATGGCGCCCATGGCGATGCCTACGTCGGAACGTGCCAGAGAAGGCGCGTCGTTTATTCCGTCCCCCACAAAAGAGACGGACTTCCCTTCGGATAACAGCTGCTCGACGATCCTGATCTTGTCTGCCGGAAGAAGGTCCGTGTAGACCGTGTCTATGCCCAGCGATCCCGCGACGTGTTTTCCCACTGTGCCAACGTCGCCTGTGAGCATCGCAACGTCCTTTATGCCCGCATCTTTCAGCATCGAGACAGCAGGTGCGGAATCATATCTGATGCGGTCCGATATCACGAGACATCCTTTGTAGACCCCGTCGACGCTGACGTATATTATGGTCCCGAACTCGCTGGACCTCTCAAAGACGACGCCTGCCTCGGAGAGGAGGGATTCGTTCCCTACCAGTACTTTGTGTCCTTCCACCTCGGCCGCGACCCCTTTGCCTGCGATCTCCTCGACGGCACCTACCGCCGATCCGTCGATCTCTTTCCCATACGCTTCCCTCACGCTTACAGCGATAGGATGGTTCGAATGGAACTCGGCATAAGCGGCGGCCTTCAGCAGGTCCTCTTCCCCGATACCGTTCGGTGTTATCTTCTCAACATTGAACGTTCCCTCCGTAAGAGTGCCGGTCTTATCGAACACGACCGTGTCCACGCCCGCAAGGGCCTCCAGATAGTTGCCTCCTTTCACAAGTATCCCCATGCGCGATGCGCCGCCTATCCCTCCGAAGAAAGCCAGCGGTATCGAGATCACCAAAGCGCAGGGGCATGATATCACCAAGAATGTAAGCGCCCTGTAGATCCATACTTCGAACGAAGCGCTCAATAACAGCGGGGGGATGACCGCAAGAAGGAGTGCGGAAAGAACAACGACCGGAGTATAATATCTGGCGAACTTTGTCACAAAGCTCTCCGATTTGGACTTCGCTCCGTATGCATCCTCGATCATGCTGATGATGCGGGAAGCTGTCGAGTCTGCGTATAGAGATGTTACCCGGACGGTAAGGACGCCGTTGGTGGATATGCATCCGCTCAGCACTGAATCGCCGACAGATGCCCTCCTCGGAACGGATTCCCCCGTTATAGATGATGTGTCGACCATCGATGACCCTTCGGCGATGGTTCCGTCAAGCGGGATCCTCTCTCCCGGCCTGACGAGGATCAGGTCGCCGATGCGCACATCCTCCGGCCCCGATATGATGACCTCCCCGTCCCTGAGAAGATTCACGCTCTCCGGCAAGAGGTCCGTGAGCGAAGATATCGATCTTCTTGAGCGGTCCACCGCGTATTTCTCAAATAGTTCACCGACCTGATAGAACAGAAGGATCGCTATGCCTTCAGGGGCCTCTCCTATGGCAAAGGCACCCAAGGACGCTACCGTCATTAAGAAGTTCTCATCAAACGGCTGTCTGTAATATATCGCTTTCAAAAAGCGGATGAATACCGGGTATCCGATCACAACATATGCTGCAGCGA
The DNA here is from genome assembly GCA_031256615.1 of Candidatus Methanoplasma sp. Taxonomy (GTDB): domain Archaea; phylum Thermoplasmatota; class Thermoplasmata; order Methanomassiliicoccales; family Methanomethylophilaceae; genus Methanoplasma. The sequence continues at coordinate 5,176 of JAIRQG010000034.1, forward strand.
ATATTGCCAGCTTGACGATCTCATCGACATCTGCGAGCACACCTATCCCAAGCAATATGCCAGAGGCGACGATCCTTGTTATCGTGGTTGCTCCGAACAAATCATTCCCTTCTTAGTTTAACGTCCGGTTCGATCCTTTTGACAGCTTTTTCGATCATCGGTTCTATCCTTTCGAACTCTGCCTCATCCGCCTCGAACGTCAGCCGCTGGGTCATGAAAACTACCTTTGCCGAGACCACACCCTCTATCTTATTCACTGCGACCTCTATCTTCGCCGCGCATGCGGCACAGCAGAGGTTGTTCAGCCTGTACGTGTATCTGATTCTCATTCCCCCATATGTTCCAGTGTTATGTCCAGCAGAGTCTTGACATGGTGGTCGTCAAGAGAATAATAGATATTCCTGCCGTCTCTTCTTGCCTTTACCAGATGCGCCTGCCTGAGCGTTTTCAATTGATGCGATACCGCAGACACCGACATTCCGAGGATTTCCGATATGCAGCAGACACATACCTCTCGGTCCCATATCGCCAGCAGTATCTTCAGGCGTGTGGGGTCGGAAAGGGTCTTGAAAAGGTCGGACAGCCCGTTCAGGGTAACTTCATCCGGCAGTTTGCGGTGTGCATCCTCGATGATGCTTTCGTGCTCCTTTGCGCTGTGGCCTGTTTCGTGCTTCATTGGCATCACATATTTGAATATTTGAACAAGTACTCAAATATCATCATTTGATTTAATAGTTTCTGTCACAGGACCACATAGCAGGATCGAAGCTGCCACTCTTCTTTTTCCTCTGCTGCTGCGCCACAGATGGGTAAAGAAAAAAAGCTGTACCCCCTCTGCCAGATGTGTTTTTTCATACGATTTATAGGCTTGTTTATGAAAAATTTTAAATGTAATCTGCAAGATGTGTATACAGGGTGAAAAAGACGGGCAAATTCGTTGTTAAAACCGCAAAAAACGGAGTGATGTTCAATCTTCTGGCAAGTAACGGTAAAGTAATATGCACATCCCAGGTCTATGCGAATGAATCATCATGCTTGAACGGTATCGAAAGCGTGAGGACCAATAGCAGATCAAAAATAGAGGATCAGACAGAAGAAAAATACAAGAAACTCACGAACCCCAAGTATGAGATCTATCTTGATTCAAGCGACAAATATCGTTTCCGCCTGAAGGCGATGAACGGAGAAATTGTTGCTGCATCTCAGGGATATATCAGCAAAGAATCCTGTAAGAACGGAATAGCCAGTATTTCAAAGAATGCTACCGGCGCCCTCATTATCAGAGAAGAAGAATAAGCGCAGATAAATCAGCAGAGCTGACACTCTGCTGAATAATTTTTATCACTCTTCGGGCCCGCAACAATCCTTTTGTTCCTCGTGCATATGTGCATACATACGCTTGTATGCCCAGGAAATGAGCGGTGGCGCTATTATCGAAGTGGCCAAGGTCATCAGCATAACGGTGGTGAACATCTGATTATCGAACACTTTGATCGTAAGGCCTATGCTGGCGACGATTATGCCCACTTCTCCTCTAGGTATCATACTCACGCCTACAAGGACTGAAGATTCCTTTGAGAGCTTCCCCTTTTTCGCGCCGTAATATCCGCTTACGAACTTCGTTACCACCGCAACCGCTATCAGAGCAGCGAGCATGGGCAATATCCCAAGCTCAAAGTCATCGAATCTGACCATCATGCCCACATAAATGAAGAAGAACGGAAGCATGAAAGAAGTCACTGTGTTGAAGTTCTCTTCACAGGGTATGGTGTCCTTGAACTCAGCGAACATCATTCCCGCAAGGAATGCGCCGATTATTCCCGCCAAGCCTATTGTCGCTGACAGAGCCGACATTCCCAAACATACCAGAACGGCTATCCCGAGCACGCTGAGCTCAGAGGAATGCGACCTTATCTCATGGAATCCCGAGACGTCGCGGCTCATGGCAATATCCCCGTGCAGATCGGCGTGCTTGTATCTTTCTATCAGCCTGCGTTTCCTGCGTTCGGCTATCTT
>JAIRQG010000064.1 GCA_031256615.1 Candidatus Methanoplasma sp.
TTGTCGTACTGTCGCGGTGATAGTGACTTCCAAAGAGAATATGAGCAAAAAATCCGCCGGAGCGTATCCTTATTTTCGAGCGCGGTTTTCCGGCAAATTCAGGACAAAGAGGTTTTTAAGAGTGCAGAGGAAGGGATTTGAACCCTTGGACCACTAAGGACTAGGCCCTCAACCTAGCGTCGTTGGCCATGCTTGACTACCTCTGCGTAATGTGCGTTGAATGACCATTCAATAAATAAGCTTTATCATGAAGACGAATAGTAATACTCGCCTTTTGCCTTCTGCTCCCTGTCAAGCTTGGAATCAGGCTTGTTGATCCTTGGGCGGTTCGTGTCGGCATCACGCCTGAAAGTGATATCGACGGCCGAGAGGAATTTGTTCATTCCTTCCCTCATCTCCAGAGGCCCCTCCCCTATCCCGTGGTGTCCAGGTTCGCCGCCGAAGACCATCATTGAATCCGAGACCATATCAAGGAAATAGATATCGTGGTCAACGATCATCCCGCTCCTTCCGGTCTTTTCCATCATCCTTCTTATCGTTTTGGCGGCGTTCATCCTCTGGTTCGAATCAAGGTATGCGGATGGTTCGTCGAAGAGGTACATATCGGCTTCAGCGGCGAGGCACAGCGTGATGGCAACTCTTTGGAGCTCTCCTCCCGACAGGGTGCCGACATCCTTCTCCATCAGGTGTTTGATCCCCAGCGGATTAAGGACCTCGCCCTCGAAGAATCCGGAATTCACGGTATCATAGGCTTTGGCGAAGAGGAGATCTCGGACAGTGCCCTCAGCATCGGCTGATATGTATTGGGGTTTGTATGACACTTTCACGGTAGTTTCAAGACTCCCTTTGTCAGGCTTGATAACGCCTGCAAGCATCTTCACGAAAGTGGTCTTTCCTGTGGCGTTCGGTCCGACTATGCCCACAGACTCTCCGATCTTAACGGCGCCCTTTCCTATTGTAAGTTTGAATCCTCCCAGGTCCTTCTCGGCGCTGTCGAATTCCACAAGGTCCGGAGTATTCCACTCTGCCCTAGGAGGTGAGGATTCGAACTCTATCTTTCTGTCCCTGAATCTTATATTCTCTTCGGGAAGATAGCCGTCCAGGTAAACGTTGATGGCAGTCCTGACCTGCCTCGGCAGCGTGAAGACGCCGTATGCGCCCTCGGAACCATATACGACGTTAACATTATCCGCGAGATAATCAAGTATCGCGAGATCGTGTTCTATTACGATCACTTGTTTGTCTGCGCTCAGATCTTTGATGATCTTTGCCATCTTCACTCTCTGATAGATATCCAGATAGGATGTGGGCTCATCGAAGAAGTATATGTCGGCGTCCTTCATCATCGTGGCCGCCATAGCTAACCGCTGGAGCTCTCCGCCCGATAGTTTTGTCAGTTCGCGGTCCAGCACCTCTGTGAGGTCGAAGAGTTCCGCAGCCTCCCGGACATTCATCCGCTCCTGTACTCTGCTCAGGAGGTCGCGCACGACCCCGTTGACGCTTTGCGGCAGTTTATCGACATACTGCGGTTTCATCGCGACCTTGATGCTCCCCGTATACAGGTTCTTCAGGTGGTCTTGCAGTTCTGTTCCGGCGAAGTGTTCCAGCACCTCTTCTTTCGAAGGGGGTTTGTCATATTTTCCGAGATTGGGGATCTCCGTTCCTGATAGAAGTTTGATCGCCGTGGTCTTGCCTATGCCGTTAGGTCCCAGTATGCCGGTGATGAGGCCTTTTTTCGGCACCGGCAGTCTGTAAAGGCGGAATGTGTTCTCGCCGTACTGGTGCACCATCTCTCCTTTCAGTTCATCAGCGAGACCAATGATCTTTACCGCATCGAACTGGCATTTGTTCACGCAGATGCCGCAGCCATGACACAACGCCTCTGAGATTATCGGTTTGCCTTTTTCGGTGAATGTGATGCACTCAACGCCTGTTCTCACAAGCGGACAGAATTTGATACATTCTTTGTTGCATTTCCGACTCTGACACCTGTCATGCAGTACGGCGGCTATTCGCATGCTTCCGCTTATTATGAGGTTTGATTTAATCTTTAGGCTGAAGAAAACCCTCGGTTATGTCAAACCGGTGAACAATCCGATCCATATCATGTCCAAAGAGATGTGATGAACATGGGCGTTTTTTCGCTGCCCACCTCAAACCCGCATTTCTTATAAAAATCGGCTTGACTGTCGTATGCGATCAGAACGATCCGCAAATAACTTTTGTATTTTTCCGAGATCAGGCGGACCAATTCTTTTCCGATGCCTTTGCTTTGGTATGCGGGGTCCACAAGCAGATAATGCACATATGCGGTCATTATTCCGTCGTCCAAAGCATTTATCAGCCCCACCAGCCGGTCACCGTCCCATGCTGTGAACACGGTTCCGGAGTTCTTCATCGCGATAACTAATTTTTCCGGATAGTGCCCAGAGGACCAGTCGACAGATAAGAACAGCTCCTTCAGATCCTCTGTTCGAAGTTCCTGCGCATCTTTATACACTATGGCCATCTGCACATCCTCTTTTTATTTTTGAATGCCAGCTGCTCTAGCCGGTCTTCTTTGAAAAATTATCTTTGTGTCAAAGACGACTGTTTCCAAAGCAAAGATGGGTATCAGCAGTAAAATACAAAATAATTATGTCATACTTGTTGCTATTATAACCCTAATGAAACCATAAAAATTGCATTTATTTCGGTTATAACCCTAACAAAACCAAATATTTACTAAGTAATCAGGCTATAACATTATTGAAAAAAGATTTTTTGGGCACAGAGGAGGAAGGAAAGTATGACGGCATACCACAGCACAAACATCGGAAGAGCCTCAAAGGAGGCGCATCCTCTTTGCTGTGATATCGTTAACCGTTCCGTTCACTTTCTTTGTTTCCCTTCCTTGCGCGCGATCTCTTCCGATGAGTCGTCCCCGCACCGGCAGATGACCGAACTGCGTATGTCTCTCTCATCAATGTTGTTGAAGTACGATTTCGCATCTTCAAGGGAATCGAATTCCTTTACGGATTCGAATCCGTCGTCGTATTCTGTTGTGATTCTGTACTTTGCGTCATTCATACACGTCACTTCCTTTCCTTTCTTTTTATATTTTTCTCTCCGCAGTTTTTGGCTGTTTAGTGGCAGGATCTCCTGAGTATGATTTTTTCACTTCCTTTCTTATCCTTTCCATCATCTCTGCGTCCGTCCGCATTGAGGTATCTTCTTCTGTATCTCTCTTGAAAGGAATGTCAAACGGATCTTGTCGGCTTTGCACCTTAAGTCCTGATTTGATGGCACTTTAGGTGCAAAGCCGGGAGAATCAAAATATAAAATAGCTTTAAACGGCGAATTGTATGAGAATATTAATCGAGTTGAATTATCTTCACTTTACTTTCAAAGGGTCCAGTGAGTTGAATCTCAAAGCTACAATCCCTATTAGCAATAAACGACAAACTCTCTGTTCTGTCGACCCTCCCGGCTTTGGTACCGGACGATGTTAAGTGGGCTGAAATTTCATGTTTGCCAGGATTCACTCCAAAAAACAATAACTTACCGCAGATATCTGTAAAAATAGTCTCCGTGTTGTCCATTGTTATTAGTGCTTCAGACAGATTACGGCCATATTTCGTAACCACTGAAAAATATATGTTAATTTCTCCCCAACACTTTCCTATGTCCTCTTTTGAGAAAATATCATGGCTTTTCATTCCGTTGCTTTCTGCTTTATCTATGAAACTATTGTAGGTTGGGTCTCTAAAGTGAAGAAGTGCTTTCATAAACCATGCATCTCGACAGTCAGGGTCTATCAGTAGAATATTTTCAACGAGTTTGGTCGCTGCTTCCCACTCGTGTGCTTTAAGCATTTCT
>JAIRQG010000075.1 GCA_031256615.1 Candidatus Methanoplasma sp.
GGCTTGTGGATTTCGGCGACGGAATGATGTCCAGCAAAGACAGAGAAGGCAGCATCAAAGCTTTAAAGGACACAAAGATCGGCGCAGGCGGGTTTGGCGTAGCGCTGATGGTGGTCATCGCGACAATTTCCGCACTTAGCGGGATCTGGCCTGTGTTCTTGGTTGCAGCAGTGATTGTTACCGCCGAAGTGTTCGTAAAGAATGCCATGGTAGCGGCGGCCGCTTTCGGGGAGCCCGGGACAGGAATGGCATCCGAACAAGTAAGGAACACAGGCATGAACACTCTGCTAGTGTCAACTGGCGTATCCGCAGCGTTTGCGTTCATCGGATACCTGATAATGGGGATTGCTGAATGGGCCATCAATGGGTTTGAATTGTTTACCACAGAACCGCTCATATCCGCCGTATTGGTGATAGCGGGAGCCGCAGCATCTTCGATAGCGATCGGATGGTTGCTTGCACACCTGTCTAACAAGAAGTTCGGCTTCGTGAACGGAGATGTCCTAGGCGCTGCCAATGAGATATCAAGAGTATTGATCTTGTTCATTGCACTGATCATCACCGGGTTCTATACATTCCCAACCGTGTTCTGATCACATGCAAGCACTGATAAACGCCGGGGGGAAGGGCACCAGGATGGGTGCGTGCGGTATTGAGAAACCCATGCACATCATCGGGGGCAAGCCGGCCATCAGATGCGTAGTGGATGCGCTCTACGGTTCAGAGAACGTAGACAGAATATTGGTATCGGTAAGCAACAACACACTAGCGACGGAGAGGTATCTGAAAGGCATAGGTGTGGAGACAATAAGAACATCCGGAGAGGATTTTATGGAGGACATGCATGAATCCTTCAAGATCCTCGAGGGAAGTTTTGTCCTCGTGTGCCCTTCGGACCTCCCTCTCATCACAACTGAGGAATTGGATAAGTTCATAGCTGCATTCGACCCGAAAAAGATGGAGTCTCTCATCGCGCTTGTCGATAAGAAGGCCATCGAGGGACTTAATGTCAAACCTTCCTACATCAGAGACCGCTACGGATCGGACTGGGTGGTCTCCGGTGTTTCTATCATGGATAGGGAAAAGACCCTTGACGGAATCTATCTCCACGAATCTTTTTACGAGACCGACCGCAAAGAGTTCGCTGTCAACGTGAACACACAGGAAGAGCTCGATCAGGCAAGGAAAATAGCGGACCGTGTCCTTGCGTTTCACCCGGCCTAAGACAGATTCAGTCGAAGCTCATTATTTTTCTGTAGATCTCATGCACTTTGTCCAGCAGGTCCCTGCAGGTGATCGCTCCGGCGCTCTGTATGATCGCTGCGACAGATGATCCTCCGCAGCCCACGCCCTCTTTGATGTATCCCCACTCATAGGCCTGAAGCCCTTCATAAGGGCTTGAGGAATAATCCATGTTAACATACACGATCGGAACACCGGCAGATATGGAATCCATGATCTTCGCCATGTTCGAGTTTGGATCCTCCATAAGCCACCTGGTCGTGCCTTGGAAGATATTTCCCACGATGCTCGGATCAAGTTTCACAGCGGCGGCGATGACTGCCGCCATTTGGGTCCCGCCGCCTACTATTACGGGGACTTTTTTGGCGGCCCCTATTATGATCCCGACATTTGCGGGCATCATTGGGTCTCCGACGCATTCGATCGCTTTCAGAGGATCATTGGAAAGCTCCCCGATCTTGATGCCTGCGGCGTTAAGGCCTTCCATGACCGTTTTCATCTTAAGCTCGCGCGGGTTGTTCGGCGAACTGCTGCTGACCAGATTGTCTTTGATGATACCCATCGCCAGAAGGACAGCGAGGGCAGTCGTCGTTCCTCCTGCGCAGCTTTCGCTGATAACAACGAAATCCGAACCGTGAGAGAGCATCTGTCCAAGGATCACTCCTTTGTTGAAAACCTCTCTGACATTTGATACCGCTTTGCCGGAAGTTACAAAATCGCCGCATTTTCCGCCGACCTCTATGCAGGGTAGATTGGGGATGACCTTGCATCCTCCATTCACAATGAAGAAAGGCATCTTCGAGATCTCCAAAGCGGCTTTGGTAAGGGTTGCCGGGGTCGGTATCCCGCCGGGATTTATCGGGATCCCCTTCATACAAACGGTCTTTCCGAGGACCAGAAGCTCAGCGTCCGCAGCCGGAGTGAACATTGTCAGTTCCGGTGTGTCTCCCGCGTCAGATATGCCGGGGATGGTGGAGGTCAGCGTGTTTGCGACGGTGCATGTAAAAACTCCTTTTTTCCCCCATATCCTGGACAGTATCTCCGCAGCTATTTTCTCATTACCGTATACGCTAAGCGAGGCTGGCAGTTCCATTTTAAATTCACCCTTATCTCATCAGCCGGGGAATGACCCGGTCAAGAGGGACCAGCCCCTCTTTGGGCATATCCGTCTCAATGTTTGTCCAGAAAGGCACATTCATTATTATGTGTTCGCCCGTGACACATGATGTTCCGTGATCAACAAAGTATACCACGCGTTCTGCATCGCGGAAATATCTTTCCATCAGGCGGTCCGTCCTCTCCAAAATCTCGATCTTTTTGTAAGGGTCTTTCTGATGGCTGTATTCATCCACTTCATCTATATGCAAAAAGACGTTCCCCTGTTTCAAAGCCTCTTTTGCTACCGGGAATCTGTCTTCCACACGGTCGATCAGGCGGATATTGTGGCCTAAGGACGCTGCCACCCCGAGTGCTGTAGGGCTGTCGGATATCGCGGTCATATTCCCGATGCAGCTGAAAGGAGGGTACTGCATCGTAAGTCTGCCGCAGCCCCACGGGTAATTCGTTATCCCGCCCATCTCTTCTGCCACTTTCATCACGAATTTTCCAAGGTCGCCGGGAACCTCCACGAAGGGAGTGTCCGCTGGCGGCGCCGGAAGGTCAGGAACATCATCGCATTCCATAGTGAGGACAGCTCTGCCGTTCAGGAAGAACTTGATCTCCGGCTTATACTTCTGCAGCATGTGGAGATTATCTCTCATTACTTTCATGAGGTCGTTACAGAAAAGGTGTGCATGATATGACCAATGTATCATCCCTTCTTTTATCTCAGCCGGACTCAGCCTGTATGCGGTCCTGCCGGACATGTCCATGCCGAGCCCCATGGCTTCCAGCACGGCCCTCGACAGCACCGGCGGGTGGCCGGTGAAGAACTCATTCAAAAACAGTTGGGTGTAGCCTCTTCCGGTAGTGCAGTGCTTATGCGGCGCCTTTTCTGACATGAAAGGCATGTTTGCGATCTCATAAGGTTTCTTCCCGCCGAGAAGAGGATGCGGATCATCCTCCATTCCGTCGAGAAGAACAAATAACGTGTTCATTGTATCCTCTTCAAAGCTATCGCGGCCTGTCCGACGGATACTCCTCCGTCGCCGTTGGGAATGTTATTATGGAATATTAATTCATGTCCGGATCCCTTTGCTATTTCTGAGAACATATCGCACACAACAGAATTGTATGATACTCCGCCGGTGATGCCGATCGAATCGATCCCGTCAGAATCGGCAGCCTCTGCGGCAGCCTCGGTTAGACATCTCATAACGTTATAGATAATGGAATAAGCGACATCTGCAGGTTTCTGGCTCTTATCGATCCTTGAGAAAAGGTCCGCTGTTTTCACCTCTCCGCCCGAGATCTCCGTTTCGAATCCGGATATCAGCTTTCCGGACGCCAGCAGCGATTCCAGTTTCATCGCCGGCTCTCCGTCGTATGTTCGGACGGAGCACACCCCCAGCGAGTACGACAAAGCATCCATCAGTCTTCCCATCGATGAGCATTTGACGCTTTTATCCATCATTTTCATCAGAACGCTCGCCTCGCTTTCGGTAAAGGAGTTGTTCTCCTCGCCGTTCATGGCATCGATCGCAAATCTTAATCTTCTGAGGTCGTACAGCGCTTTTTCCGACCCAAGCAGAGGTATGCCTTCCAGTTTTGCCGCTCGGGAGAACGATGAGAGGTCCGCCGAAAGCACCTCTCCGCCCCAAACGGTGCCGTCGGTCCCGTAACCGCTGCCGTCAAGCGTAAGCGCGACCACGCTGTCAGCATCATTATCCATCATAAGCGATGCGGCGTGCGCCCAGTGGTGCTGCACCTCGATCACCGCCGAACCATATTCTTCGGAGAGCCTTTTCGCAAGCCCTCTGTTGGTATATCCGGGATGAAGGTCCATCGCCACTATCTCCGGACGGCAGCCCAGCAGCCGGATATGGGTCCTGATTGCCTCTTCCAGATAATCCACAACTCCGACCCCTTCCCCGTCGCCGATGTGCTGCGTCGGATGGATCTTCCCGTCTGCGGCTATTGCTCCCGTAAGATTTTCCTGTGCTCCCACCGCTGCGGCGGAACCCTTCATCGATGTTGGTATGTATGAAGGAACATGGCCTCTGGACCTTCTGATGAAGAACGTCCTGTCCCCGAAAACCCGAAGAACGCTGTCGTCGGCACGGTTCAGTATCGGCTGGTTGTGGATAAGATATGCATCGGCCCCCATCTCCATTATCTCCAGGTCATCGAGTATCATCGGCTCTCCTGGCACATTGGCGGATGTCATTATCAAAGCGTCATCTTTCAGATGTTCGAACAATAGGTGCTGAACTCCTGTGTACGGAAGGAATACGCCTATGTTGTCAAGTCCCGGAGAGATCAGTTCTGTAAGATCCGAATATCTTTTTTTTATTAACACGATAGGCCTGTGCGGGGACCTGAGGTTCTCCGACTCTTTTTCGGTCGGGACACCGTATCCGAGGATGGACTTCTCGTTCTTTACCATCACTGCGAACGGTTTCTGTTTCCTCCCGTACCATTCCCTCAATCCGACGATGTTGTCCAAAGTGCAGCATATGTGCATGCCGCCCCAGCTTTTCACTATGCCGATCTTTCCTTCTGAAAGCATGCCGGCGAACTCTTCTATCGGATTGCCCGGGATATTAAAGCCGTCTTTCCCGATCAGTCGGTAGGACGGTCCGCATTCCGGACAGCATACGGTCTGGTGATGAAATCTTCTGTCCGCCGGATCCTCATATTCTCTGCGGCATTCTCGGCACATATCGAATCCTTTCATCGCAGTTGAACTGCGGTCATAGGGAAGGCTGTTTAGGAGAGTGAACCTCGGTCCGCATTTCGTACATGATGTGAAAGGATAGCCTGACCGTCTGCCTTTTCTGATGTCTTCAAGACAGTCTCCGCATATTGCGATGTCTGTAGGTATCGACATCCCCGATGAGCCCCTTTGGGACGGGGATATCTGAAACCCGTGCCCGCATGGAGAGGGCTGTTCGATCTTTATTACTTCATCTAAATGTGCCAGAGGGGGAAGGTTCTGCAGGAATAGGTTGAGGAATCTTTCTCCGTCCTCAACATCGGCCACCACATCGGAACCGTCATTCCATATTCTTCCCGAGAGTCCGAGGCTTGTTGCTATTCTGTAGGCGGCAGGTCTGAAACCGACCCCCTGGACGACTCCCCTGAATATTATTTTCATATGATATCAAAGGGCGCCGCATCCTTTGGCGGCCTCGATACAATCACAATCGCTCTTCCCGACCTTCGGAAGACCCAGCTCAAGAAGCTTAAGCACCTTTGCGAGACATTCGTTCATCGTTTTGACGACCATATCTATGCTTACATCCTCCTCATGCCACACGTCGTAATCGGTCACGGTGGCGAGGCTGCAGTAGCACATGCCGAGCTCTCTCGCAAGCTGGCACTCCGGAACAAGCGTCATCCCTATTATGTCGCCGAACTGCCTGAACATATTGCTCTCTGCCCTTGTTGAGAACCTTGGCCCCTCTATGCAGACGTATGCCCCGCCGAGATGGTGCTTTATTCCCATCTTCTCTGCGGTGTTATTGAATATTCCGTTCAGATACGTGCAAAATGGGTCGGGAATTGAGATATGCACTGTCCTTTTGTCAAAGAACGTATAGTCTCTTTTTTTCGTGAAGTCAATGAACTGCGTCGGTATCACAAGGTCTCCCGGAGCATATTCCATCCGGAGCGAGCCGACCGCGCATGCAGATATCACATATTCGCATCCAAGCTCTTTCAGCGCCCACATGTTTGCTTTGTAGGGAACGCTCGACGGAGGATACTGGTGTGACCTTCCGTGTCTGAAGAGGAACGCCACCTCAATACCCGAGATCTTGCCGATCATTATCTCGTCGGAAGGTTTGCCGTATGGTGTATCCGGAAAAACAGTCTTTATTGTTTCAAAGGAGTCTGGGTTATATATGCCCGTACCTCCGATGATGGCTATCTTTGGCATGTTTGGGAATTCTAATAAGGGTATAAAAGGACAATGTTTTGGTGGTTGACTGCCGAAGCACAAGCGGTTCTTTCATCAACGGCAATGATTTGAGAATGCAGATCAGATTTTCTTTCACTTTCGGCATATTCGGACACCCCCTGGTTTTTTCTTTATACTCGGAGCGGTCTAAAGCGATCCAGTGAGCGAAATGACAGAAAAGATTCTTGAAGAAATCTTGCTGGGAAGAGACATCACACGTCAGATCGGATATGAAAACGACGACCCAATGATCGAATATGTTTTCGAGTTCGATATTCAAAGTAAAAGTCTCAGAAAAAAGCTGAAGGACTGTGCGTTGAAAAGGAAGAATACCAAAGCTTCCGATCAAAAACCAACGAACATCCTCGGAACCGCAATGACAAAGGGGGAACTGAGAGCACAGCGCAATATTAAATTCATCGACATGACGCCGGATCAGCAGGCATTCATCAGAGGAGTTCTAAGAGATTCCTTCACACAAAAAGAGCTAGAAATGATGGGAAAGGGAGGATTAATCGTCAAAGTGGTTTCAGTCGGAGAGGGTAAAGTTGGATCATACCGCCGCAAGTGGGACAGAGTGGAAATG
>JAIRQG010000031.1 GCA_031256615.1 Candidatus Methanoplasma sp.
TGGCTTACGGCCCCAGCATGCACAGGTACAGTGCGGACGCTGAACTCGAAGAAGGTTTCATCCGCATCTCGATATCATCATCCGGAGCGGACACCTACTCCGCCGTGGTCCTTGATAACGGAGATTATTCTGCTCCGACACAGCTATACATCTACCTTGATGAGAGGTACGATGAATTCGTCGAAGAGGCGGAAGAGGCCATCGGACTTGACTCTCTTGATATGGAATATTCTATTGACCAGATGTGCAGGCTGTTGAAGATACGCGGGTTCAGCAGCATTCTGATATGCAATGACGAACAACTGCGGGATGCCATGGCCGAGGATATGAAGGGCCGGTCATCAAAAGGATTGTTGGTAATGTCCTATGCTTTGCCGCAGAACATATATTCTGGAACAGATGGGTGCCTTCTCTTTGAATGGATCAAAAGCGGAAACAGCCTCTACTGGATGTCGTCGCCGATAGGGATGTTCTATCACGGAGAAGACGGGCTTGTCGAGGTCAAGAACAATCAGGAGAGATTCTTCGGTAAGGAGTGCATCAACATGACCTATTCGGATCCGGTCTTGTCGGTGATTGAGGCGGGCGGCCTTACCGACGCACTCTGCCTGAAATGGAACAGGACGCTGTACGGACTTGACACGTCCGGTCTGGACGGCGCATCTGTGATGGGGTTCTCGCATGAAGGATACTCCAGCATATCGATGGTACCGTTCGGCAAAGGCATGGTATGTGTTATCGGAGGAAAAGACGACAGATACCAGCGCGAAGATGCGGCACAGACGATCGCTTCGGGAGTGTCGTGCTATTCAAATGTGTTGGAAATAAGATCCGGAAGCATAGTTCGCGAGACCGTTGAGTTCTCCCTTGACGTGCCTGACGATGCAAATGATATATTGACCTACATTTCAATAGGGGGAGTTTACGTCGTATACGGGAGGGCGGTCCGATGCTGAACAGCATGAGTGCGGACGCATCAAAGCTCGGTTTGCTCGTCAGACACCCTGTTTTTCTGATAGCTATCGCCGGAATAGCGATAAGATTCGTAATATTCCCTTTCCTTGAGGTCGGATATGATTCGGACTTCTGGGCAACTATAATAGGCAACATCGAGGCTGGGGAGGGACTGTACGGGTTGGAAGGGTACTATTACACCCCGGTCTGGGGGTATGTGCTCTCTTTCCTGTCGTTCATACAAGAATCCCTATTGAACATAGACGTGATGGGGCTGAGAGTGCCGGAGGCTTTTCCTATCGAGGTCGCTAAAGGCTGGTACCTTTCCGCAACTGTTACTTCGATCTCGTTCAATGTTTCGGTAAAGACGCTGTTGCTGATATTCGACCTGATAGCGGGATACCTCGTCTACTGGCTGATAAAAGATAAGACCGGGGACATGAGGAAAGCAACTATCGGATTCGCACTTTGGTTCCTTTGCCCGCTGGTGATATGCATAACCTCCGTCTCCGGCATGTTCGACTCGCTTTCGGTCATTTTCACGCTGCTTTGCATAATAATGATAAGAAAAGACAATCTTTTCCTTGGCGGTGTGCTGTTCTCCTTTGCCGTCCTTACAAAGTTCTTCCCGGCATATTTGGTCTTCATACTGATCGCATATATCCTTGTAAAGCACCGCGGTGACGGCAAAGCGCTTGTGTCTGTATTCAAAATGGCTGCCGGTGCGTTTTTGGCTTTCGTTGTGATAATGCTCCCCCAGATCATACAGGGCGATCTGGCAGAAAGCTTCCTCTTCGCAACCACCAGAGCAACGTCGGAAGACGGCATGATCTCTATGGCGGCGGTCGCATACCTGGCAGGAATAGCTGCCGCGTTGATCCTGGGATACAACCTGTTCAAGAAGAACAAAGAGGAGCTGGACGATTCCTTTTTCATAAGCATCCTGCTGATGGTCGCGGTCTTGTTCCTGTATCCTCCTCTGCCGCAGTACACCGTGCTGCTGATACCGTTCCTGGTGATCTCCATTACAACGGTCAGCACAAAGCTGAAATGGAGCTGGCTCATGACATCTATCGGCGGAGCGGGGATAGTGTTCGGCAGCAATCTCGCTCTGCTTCTGTCGTTCGGGACCTTCACGGGGCTGATATCCACAGAGTACATCGCATCAGTGGTGTGTTGGCTTCAGACCCCCATTTTCACGGATCTCTCGCCGATGTCCATCTTCTACTCTATACCGGGCACGATCCAATATGCAGGCATAATATCGGTGCTTCTGTTCTTTATCATAGAAGAGCGCAAACGCCGCAAAAGAGGCTTTCCCGTTTGGCCGTTCGGCCTGCTGAATTACCAAGAGGAGAAACAAAGTTAATTTTCATCTTCCGTATATTGTCCATAGAAGTGCTAAAATGAGGGTCGTCGACGTGAATCCATTCTTCTATCCGCTCAGAGGCGGAATAGAGCATAGGATACATGATACCAGCAGGCTTCTGGTAGAGAGAGGGCATGAAGTGACCGTCATTACCGGAAGGCTTCCCGGCACAGAGAAGGAAGAAACAACGCCGGAAGGGTATCGGATCATACGTTTGGATTCATGGTTCGTCAACGCATACAATCCGCCGTTCATCTCATCGAAGAATGTCCTAGAGAGCATCGTCGGCATTGACCCGGACATAGTCAATTTCAATTACAGATGGGCTCCGAGCTACAGCAGAGACCTCAGAAAATATGATGGGAAGAAGGTCTTCACATACCACAACATGTGGGGGGAGGGCGTATTCTTCCAGAAAGGATTTTCCGAGATCAACGATAGCCTGTTCAGGCGTTCTCTGGATACCTTTGATCATGTGATCGCCGTAAGCGATTACGTAAAGAACGATTTGATAAGAAGGAGATACTCTCCCTCATACATCACGACCGTCCAAACCGGCCTGTCGAAATATCCCGATGAAGGAAACGGGGCCGGCGGTTTCATATTGTCTGTGGGGAGACTTGTAAGGACCAAAGGCCTGGAATATCTTGTCGAGGCCATGAAGGATGTTGACTGTAAATTGATAATCTGCGGCAAAGGCCCCGAGGAAAAAAGACTTACGAAACGTATCAAAAAGCTTGGGCTCGAGGACAAGATAGAAATGAAGGGGTGGGTTGAGGAAGAAGAGAAGGAAAGGCTGATGGGTTCATGCAGATTCTTTGTCATGCCCTCTTTGTTCGAATCTCTGGGGCTGGCCGCGGTAGAGCTCATGGCGCACGGGAGGCCGATCATCTATACAGACATGAATGGACTTCCCGATACCATAAAAGACGGCGGCATATCCGTGCCTAAGGAGGACCCTGTAGCGTTATCCAAAGCCATGAACCTTCTGCTGAACGATCCTGCCTATAACGAGATGCTCGGGAGACAGGCGTTCAAGCAGGCGCAGAAATACAAGTGGGACGGACTTATATCAAAAATAGAGACGGTGTACGAGAAGGTCATGTCCGGAGAGTATTCCGCCGCCGATGCATATAAGACAATCTGAACTTACAAAAGCATTATCGAGAGGGTGTGTTCAGAGCATCCATCTCGGTATGAGTCTTGCGATCCGCCCCGGCATGACTCTGCGCATCATATCTTTGTCTTCGCGTTTCAGTCCAAGCGCCATCGCAGCAACCAGATACAGAACGAACGCCGGGAAGAACAGCCCGAGTATCGCCATCCATGTGGCGGGGAGTGTGAAGAAATATGTTGATGCCCACCACAGAACCAGACAGATAACGAACGCTATGTGGCCGGGAATCATCGGCATCAGGTACACTGCCCGTCCGGATTGGGTCATCTTTGCAATTGCAAGGGGGTACAGCAGCACATTCAGGATGAACATCGACAGCGCCCATGCGGCAGCCACTCCCATTGTCCCCATTCCTATGACCTCTACCGCTATTATGGCAAATATTATATTCGCCACCCCCACGGTCAGGGTCAGGAAGGCGATCTTTTTCATCTTGAGGAGAAGGATAGGTATCGTATCAAGTATACCTACCGTACAGACTGCCAACTGTATTATGAACATGACCACTATTATTTCAGACAGATAAGAGAACTCTCCCCCCACCCATGCCGTAAGTATCTGGGATGAGAATATGCAGAGATACGCTATGGGAAAAGCTATGAACAATCCGATGAATCTCATTGAGGCCTTTGCTATCTTGATCACATTATCCATATTGTTCTCCGCATAGCTGCGGTACAGGAAGGGCGCGATCACAGTGGTGATCGTCATGCAGGTGGTATTCGTCATCGAGATCAGGTTTGCCACGACAGCGAATCCTTCTTCCTCCTCTGTGCCGAGCAGGACGTTCACTACCACCAGCGATGCCTGAATGAACATCAGGAGGCCCAGTTTGCTTGTTATAATCCACAACCCGAGACTGCTGATCTCCTTGAGAATGGCGCGGTCGTAGTTGGGACGCTCTATCTTGAGACTCGGGCAGAGCCTTCTGGAAGTTATCCATACCATGACAAAGAACACTATGCCCGATACTATATGTGCCAGTCCCACCATCTCCAGAGATGCCCCGTTGACGAAGAACAGGACAAGTATCAGCGCCGCCTGAAGCAGGATGTGCGCTATCCTCGCCGTGTAGAGGATGTACATCCTGTTGAATGCCATGTATATGCCGTTAAAGCACGAAGAGAACGATAACAGCAGCGCGGACGACAGCACCATGATGAACAGAAGCTGTACACCGGCGGCGGAACTCAGGCCTATCTGGAAGATGGACGGGGAGATGTAAGATATGAGCACGATGACGGGGAACAGCATAAGCACGACCTTCCCGAGCCCGAGGACCGTCGTTGTGTATACTTTGTTGGCTTCATTTTTATCCTCATCGTGCAGCGCTATGATCAGAGACCTGGAGAATGCCTTTGTGAGCTCATCGGATATCACAACCACATAAGTCGTAATGGACGTGGCCAAAGGAAGTATCCCGTACACCCCTCTGCCAAGCTCATCTATGAAGAACGGAACAAGCATCAGACCAATCAGTGCCGTCAGCGCTGTGCGCACTATGTTGGTAACCATATTATGTGCCAGATATTTTGAGAATTCTTTTTCATCAGTCTTGGTCAATTTCACTACCTTTCCGGATCAGGGACAAATTAACAGATTTCTCTATTTAACGATGAGCATGGAATAAGCCATATGGCCCTTATGCCCACGGACTGAAGAGTCTTGCGACGCTCATCTTGAGATTCTGCCACTTTGTGAGCATATCATACTCTTTTTGGCTGTATTCTACGCAACGGTCAAGGTCGCTCAGGAAAGCCTTCTGCATCTGTTCGCCTATTCTTTTTGAATAGATCATCGCGTTGGTCTCAAAGTTGAGCGTCATGCTCCTCTGGTCGAGATTGGCCGACCCGACAGAGCAGTATTCCGCGTCGGCGACCAGCGTCTTCGAGTGAACAAAGCCTCCTTTATAGCGATATATCCTGACTCCATTCTTCATAAGCTCTCCTGCGTTCATGATACTTGCCCAGAACACGAAAAGATGATCCGGCCTGTCGGGCATGATCACTCTTACGTCAACACCTGAACGGGCGGAAAGTATCAGGCACTTCATGACATTATCGCTCGGTACAAGATACGGCGTGTGTATGAAAAGCGTCTTCTTCGCCGTGCTTATTATCTTAAGATATTGCAGCTCGATGGGATTGTTCTTCGTATCTGGTCCCCCCGATATCAGCTGCATGATGTCGCATCCGTATTGTGCCGACTCATCGGTGGGAAAATACTTCTCGCCGCTTTCCGCATCCAGATACAGCCGTCTGCCCGATGCGTATCCCCAGTCCATGAAGAACCTCATGTTTATGGCCATTACGCTGTATCCCTCTATCCTCAGGCCGGTATCCCTCCACTTGCTCTCATTATTGCCTCCCAGATATTCATCCCCGATGTTGAACCCTGATACATACCCGATCTTTCCGTCAATGACCATGAGTTTCCTGTGGTTGCGGTTGTTCTTCTTGGGGCTGAGCAGGACGGTCGCGGCGCGGTGGAAGAGTTCGAATTCCCCGCTGGCCTTTTTGAGCTGTTTGATCTTCTTATTGAGTCCGCCGTTGAAACCGATGGCGTCCACCATCAGTTTCACCTCCACGCCGGCTTTGGCCCTCTCGATGAGTATGTCCATGAACTCATTCGACAGTTTGTCATTGCGTATTATGTAGTATTCCGCATGGATGAACTTCTCCGCGCCCCTCAGATCGCTGAACATCTGGCTGAAGAACTCTGCACCTCTCGAGAAGAGATCAAGCTTGTTGTTCGTGCTATACAGAGCGTTTCCGGTAGCCATCATGGATTTTGCGAACCTTATCTCCTCTCCGTTCTCTGCAGGGGTTTTCGTTCTGCTTAATTCGTTCAGAGACTCCTCTTTTATTCTGAACAGGTTCTCATCGGTGAGATTCTTGATGGCAAAATGCCTGCCTCTGTAGATGGTCTGCCCGAAGCAGAGATAGACGAATATGCCTATTCCCGGAAGAAGCAGCATGACCGCCGTCCAGATAGCAACGGAACGCGAATCGGAGCGCTCAACGAATATCAGGAACAAAATTATTGCAATTGATATCAGCACCAGAGCAATTCTTATAAAATAAAGCACTACAGCGGCATCCGGGCCGATTATCCCCAAGCCCATGATGTGTCATCTTCTTTTTAGTAAAAAAGAGTTCCTCTGCCAAAAAATTGATGGTTCCTTTATTAACGTATTTGTATACAGATGATGTTTTTCCTGATCATCAACTGATATCTGTGGCATTTTGAGGCCGGCGCATGAGATGCTTCCTCTGAATGATCATCTTGATACCGCATGCAGTGAGGCGTCTTGCCGCGTCCACACCCAATATTTTATATGCTGCTTTAACATAGAATCGTGAAGAATGAGTTTATTTGACAGAACTTATGATTCGCTTGGCTCATGGATCTTCCGTGTAAGATATCCTTTGCTTCTGATACTCGCTGCAGGCCTTATCATCCGGTTCGTTCTCATTCCGCTATCGGTAAGCGATTCTTATTACTGGTTCATGACGTCTGAGAACATCATCTCTGACTTCGGACTGTACTCGCGGAGCGGCTTCTACTACAGCCCTCCCTTCGGATACATCCTCGGATTGAGCACTGCGATCGGGAGTTTTGTACTGAATATGCCAACATTCGCAACTCAGATCGACCTCCTTTATATGCTTCAGGCATACTATCCCTTCAAATCGATAGTGACAACGCTCACATACAATGTGGCATTCAAGATACCGCTGATCATCGGCGACATACTGCTGTCATATGTGGTCTACTGGTTCGTCAAAGACCGTACCGAAGAAAAGAAAAAGGCGGTGCTGGCCTTCATGCTGTGCTTCCTGTGCCCGTTGATGATATTTGAGTCTGGCGTGCATGGGATGTTCGATGTGTTCAGCGCACTGATGGCCTTTGTATCGCTCATATTCGTTTCGAAAGAGAGATACTTCCTGGCGGGCCTTACTCTGTCCACTGCCGTTTTCATAAAAATATTCCCCGGACTGCTGCTGCCCATCTTTATAGCATTCATACTGCGTAAGTATAAAGGAAATATCAAGACCGCACTCGCCAAGATCGGGCAGGCTGCGGTCGGCTTTGTTGCTTCTTTGCTTCTCATCTACTATCCGATGTTCCTTGACGGGACATTCTTGCAATCCTGGTCCTTCCTGACCTCAAGAGTAAGCAATGCAGGGTCGCTGGCCTCAGGAACGGGAGGGTCGATGATGGCGCTTGACGAAGTGGGATTCCTCGTAGGGATCGTGGTTCAGGTCCTTGCGCTGATCGGGTCCATATATCTGGCACATAAGTACTTCAAATGCAAAGGGAACGAAGAGCGTACGTTTTTCCTATATTCGATGCTCTCTCTCGCATTCGCATTCCTTTGGGTTCCCATGCCTCAGTATCTCATTCTGCTGATACCTTTCATCGTTCTATATGCGGTCATGTACGACAGGAGATACATAACGCCGTGGCTGTTCATTTCATTCGGCTCGGTACTGTTCATAGTTATGGTAGAGGGGCCATTTGGATTGTTCCAAACGATAGCGACATCCACCGGCCTGATGAATGCGGAAGGCCTCATTGATTTACTTGTATCCTACATGAGCGGCCCGCGGCTGGAGCCTTATGCGGTGATTCAGATAATACCTGCTGCTGCCGGCGCCATACTGCAGTTCACCGGCGTCGCCCTCTTATTTGTATATCACCATAAGAAATTCAGGAGGTATGCCTGTGAAGCTTGATGCCCCGCTGGCGGTCACGGCGATCGCACTTTCGATGCTGTTCATCGGTTCGCTGATAGTGTATCCTCTCAATCCTTTCTCTTTCAACTCAGATGCCGAGTTCGGCGAGGGTTCGACGGATGTGACTGTGTCCTCAACGTCACCGACCGAATACGGCGTCTGCGCTTTCGAAACCATACTTAACACCAGCCGCAATGTGTATATCTTCATCGATGATGGATATGCCAGCATAACCGGCATCGGTTTCCAGAAGAAATTTGCCCGCGGTATTGTGCGGGAACTTGATCTGCGCAACTACCGCGACGGTAACGATCTTGACGTAAAGACGATCAACGCAGAGGAATTGAAATATCTGTTGGACAGCGGAGACCCTGCAAAGAGCAACATCGTATTCGCGTCCGGCGCATTCCCTGTTATCTCAGAGGGAGAGTTGGGGAATGCCGCCGCCGCGACGAGGGAGAAAATAACAGATTGGGTGGATAGAGGAGGAATCATAACATGGGTAGCAGAGAAATTCGGATATTACTTTGCGCCGATGGATCCAAAATACAACAAGTGGCTGACAGACACCAATCAACCGGGCACTGGCGGGCCTTCCCTCTTCTTCCCAGGTATAGACGGCGTGATCAACCCGTCAACAACCAATAAGTACGCCAAAGAAAGAACAAATGCGGCGGATGCGATATCCAGTCTTCACGATGAGATCACAAACGGCATCCTCGCCGATTACGCCAAAGACAACGGCGTACTGCTCGGGTATGTCGGCGATGGGTACAGCAGCGTATCTTTCCTGTATAACGAGGACAAAAGCGGAGGATATCTGATATTCGGAGGGGTCATTGCCAGGAAGTCCGGACTGCTTGATGTTACAATCGCACAGCAGATCGCGCCCGGGCTGTACGGTGCGGCAGACACAGACAACCTTTTTGTTGTGAAAGGAACAATGAGAACCGACAAGGATGTGCACATCCCCTTTGAGTGCTCAAACGTATACGTTTACACCGGATTCATAGCATCCACATACGGAAAACTGCATCAGTCCGCTGCAGCAGAATGATACGATCATTCTTTGCCCAGCAGGGAATTTTGGAGCTTGTGGTGGTCTTCTATGCAATCCACTTCCGCCCAGAACCTTTTCCGGATATCAACAACATATGCGGGAAGCACATCAAGATGTTTGTATATCACCTGCTGCCACCAGCTCCCGTAGTCCTCTGCGAGGATCATCTCCTCAAGGTACTTCCTGAACGCCGGAAGAACGGAGTTTCTGACCTTTGCGACCCCGGCCGACTCATAATTGCGGTGCTCCGGCGGTATTGTCTTGCTTGCCTCCATTATCCTGCCGTTTTCTGTCCTGAAACAAAGATCCCCCTTTGCTGCGGTAAGGGGATCGGCAAGAAACGCGATGTCGTGCTCGCTGGCGAGAAGAAGGTCCAACAGATCCTGCCCCCAGTACACATCAGCATCCATCATGAGGATGCATTCATCATCAAAAAGGACATCCCGCGCAAACCACAACGACGCTATGCTGTTGGTTACCTTGTAAAAAGGGTTGTGGTGAAAAGTGACCTTGCGCCCTTTCAGGGTGTCGTGGATGCATTCATACATGAATCCCGTGACCACATGTGCATCAATGCCGTTCTTCATCAGCATGTCCACGGTATGGCCGATGATCGTGCTGTTGCCGGCAGGAAGTGTGCTTTTGGGCTGATCGATGTGGTTGCCGATTCTGCTCCCGACTCCTGCCGCCATCAATATTGCTTTCATTTATTCCCCCTGCACACCCAAATACTGCGCATTCGCCGGATACAAGTGCAAGGCGTCATATGTGGCAGTGGCTTTATTTGTTTCGCCGGGTTCAGACCCGGCTCATGCATAATGGGTCACTTCAGCCTTCTGTAGAGGATCACTATCCTGACCGCCAGAGCCACAGTGTATCCCACTGCATAAAAGAACAGGAACAGAGGAATCCATCCCTGTATCCACAAAATATCCGGCTGGAACGGCAGCCACTCCAGCGAATAAAAGAGATTCAGCACTGCAAATCCCAGCAGGAAGAAGAATAGGTTCATGAAGGTCAGCGGGTTATAATCGCGGATCAGCCGATATATATTCGGATTGGAGAACATCTTCCCTTCTACCGCCTGGCTCTGTCCTCTGAGCAGCCCTTCTTCCGGCTGGACGCTGTTGTATATCTCGGGAACGAGCATGACCAGAAGTATCGTTACACCCGCCAGGCATCCGAAGAATAGGCTGTTGAGGTCTCCTGCTATATTGTATGTGCCGTTGATGATGTTGCTCAGGATCTCCGAGATATTCGAGCCTATGTTCGCACCCGAAAAGTATTCCCCTGCCCCGAGACAGATGAACAAAGCCGGGAACGTCAGACTGTGGTTCACCAGATCCAGGAAGAGACCGCGTTTTGATGTCTTCTTCTTATATCTGGCGATCTCGCCGTCCGTACAGTCGAGAGTGAAGCCCACTATCCATCCGACAGCGCCTATGACGGTAAGGACAGGATTGCCGAAGAGGAACAAAAGAGAAGACACCATCATCATGACCCCCCAGAGCCATGTCACCTGGTTGGGGGTGATGTTGGTCTTAACAAGCATCCTTGTGAAAAGGAAACTGAGTTTCCTGTAGAAAACACGGTCTATTACCGGTGCGGTGTCTATCTTTTTTTCAGGCTGGCAGATGCGGCGCATCTCCTCGATAGCTTCCTTTTTCTCCCTTCCCATTGTATCGGTAATTGACTGATGTTTATTTAATGCTGTGTGAAAGAACCAGCATGTCAAAAATCTCAGAGGTCGGCATCCCGCCGCATAAAGCATATCTATGCCTCGGTTCTGACATTGTTTTGTAAAGAAAACCTGCGTACTCCGAACGTCTGAGGTCTTCTGAAGGCAACATGGAAAAATTTATCTATCTGCCATATGTTTAAAAAAAGGCGCCATGCAAACAATGGCAAAGTGGTGGTTTTGTGAACAACTCTATTCCTGTCTCGCTGGGGATCTGCGCATATAATGAGGTTGCGAACATAGAGAAAGCTGTCCGATCTGTGTTCGAACAGACCCTTGACGGTTTTGTTCTGAAAGAAGTGATAGTGGTCTCCAGCGGAAGCACTGACGGGACGGATGATGCCGTGAAAACACTGAAGAATGAGTTCGGCAACCTCACGCTCATACGGCAGGAAAAAAGGGAAGGAAAGAACTCAGCGATCAACTGTTTCCTTAACAGTAAGAACACGGATCTGGTAACAATGCTGAATGCGGATACTGTGTTCTGCGATGAACACTGCTTCCAAAAATTGCTGGAACCGTTCCTGGACAGCGAGACGGGGATCGTGGGCGGGCATCCTATCCCCACTAACGACAAGAAGACCGTTGCAGGCTTCGCATCGCATATGATATGGACGATGCACCATCATATATCTCTTGTACAGCCAAAGATCGGAGAGATAATTGCATTCAGGGACATAGGCACAAGGCTGTCTGTGAACACGCAGAGCGACGAGGATACCCTGAAAATGAGGCTCGAAGAGAAAGGGTACAAAAGCGTATATGCGCCGGAAGCGAAAGTGTTCAACAGAGGACCGGAAACATTAAAGGATTTTATGAAACAGCGGACGAGAGTGAACATAGGCGAATGCTACATCAAACGGGAGCATGACTTTGCGATACCTACTTGGAACATGCGGATGCTGTACCCTGCGCTTATCGATACTGTCAAAGATCTTGGATTCAGCCCCGTGAAACTTATCATCTCTACCATGGCGGAGATGTATTCAAGGGTCAAAGCAAGCCTGCACGTAAGGTTCGGAAAAGGAGATATCCGCATCTGGGAACAGGTCAAAACGACAAAGAAACTATGATGGCCGCTAGAGCCTCTTCGTACCCGGCCTCATGGTCTGGCACATGGCCTCTGCCATCAGAAATATGCTCTGCAGCCTCGGCCTTTTTTATGCTTTTTTCTCTATTCGAACGGTGCGTGATGTCTTTCTCATTCCTATGCCGCGTTTTTTTAATATTTTGCCATAAAGAACTGCCGAACACTGTTGGAGGCAATAGTAATTATATAAAAAGAACGTCCAGCTGTTGTGAATAAGAAAGCGGTGTTCTTTCAAACGCTTGCGCTTGCGGTGTCTGTTGCGTCATTATTCATAGCGACGGCCAGAGAAGAACCCACTCTTCTCGCATCCAGCATCTTCGCAACCTTTGGTGTGGCTGTCTCTGTGTTCTTTTCACTTTCGAAGAACAAACACATGAACATTGCCGTTTTGACGTTCCTATCGGCATGTCTTCTGATATCCGCTTTTTCTGAGATATTCGCAAATTTCGGAGAAAGCTACATAGGATATCTGTCAAGGGCACCTGCCTATCTGGGAGTCGGATGCCTTTATCTCGCATCCCTCATCGCGTTCTTCGGACTTAGACTCGACAGGATACTTACGTCGATCTTCATTGTTGTGTTTGAGATGTCCGTTTCCGTGTCCGGTGCGATCGCGATAAGCATCATGAAGGCCCCGCTGCTTGATTCTGGTGACGCAGGCATGATAGATGCCGCATGCATCAGCCAGCAGCTCATGGTCGGATTCCTTTTGGCGATCCTTGCTTCGTTGATCGTTTTCTTCTACCTGAAGGCGAAGAACATCTTCCTTGTGACGGAAGATGTAATGCTGGAGGGATGATATGATATCTGAAGAGACGGAAAGAAAAATCGATCTGGCATGTCTGATACTGCTTCCGCTGTCCTTTGTGGTGATGTTCCTCCTGGGATTCTTCGGGTACGCCATGAACAAGAACCACGAGTATGCCACGACCGTACAGTTCATTTCCATCTTTGTTGTGATGGTTTTGCCCTTTATGCGCATCAAAAGAATATTCTATGCGCCGTATTGGTTCATTTTTGTGATGACAGCGAATATCTACATGTTCTCTGTCCTGCTGTTCTTGGGCATATATGACAGAATATGGTGGTGGGACCACTTCTCCCACTGGCTGTCGTCACTGCTTGTAGCGATGATAGTTTTCATCGCTCTTCTGATAATAGAAAACTACACAGAACGCATAACCATCCCAAAGGCGATGCTACTCTTCTTGACATTCATGTTCGGACTGGCGCTCGGCTGCATCTGGGAGATGTGGGAGGCCGGCATGGACGGAGCTTTTGGCGCTGGAATGATGATCTACAGCGTCCATGATACACTCAACGACCTATGGATGGATTTCTTCGGAGCCCTCACAATGGTCGTCTTGGGGATCGTCATACTTCATTTCAAGGAACCCGCGGAGATAGTGGGCCGCATCGGTCTTGACCATAAGATGAGGTCCATCGGGAAGAAATGGGACAGACGCTGCGACGGTCTGCGCAGAAATAAGTGAACTCCGCTTTTGATGAAATAAAAAGATGAATGCCTTGGCGGCATTGTTTCTTAATCAGTTTATGTATTCCAGCCAGCGCTCGTATTTCGGATCCTTTCCGGTGACGATCTCTTGGAATTTTTTATAGACCTTCTTTGTGGTCTCGCCGGTCTTTCCGGAACCTATGGTCCTGCCGTCCACACTGGTGACAGGCACGACCTCCGCCGCGGTCCCCGTCATCCAGATCTCATCGGCCGACACAAGCTGTGTCCTGGTTATCTGCGTCTCTGTGATATCATAACCCATGTCGCGCGCGATCTCGATCACGGAGTTCCTGGTTATGCCGTCAAGTATGCATTCCGACGTCTGAGGGGTGTATATCTTTCCATTCTTGCAGATGAAGATGTTCTCCCCTGTGCATTCGGCAACGTGCCCTGTAGAGTTGAGCATGATCGCTTCGTCCGCACCCTGACGGACGGCTTCCCTTTTCGCCAGGCATGATGTGACGTACGCTCCGTTGACCTTCGCCCCTGCTGGTCCGCAGAGGTTGTCCGGTCTGTGCCAGGATGACGTCATGACCTTTGCGCCTTCTTCCGCGGATACGCCGCTCAGGTACGGTCCCATGAAGATGCATGTTATGGAGAAGCTCACCGGTACGCCGATAGGGTTCAGGCCTGCTCTTTCACCGCTCAGGAACACGCAGGGTTTGATGTAATCAACCTTTTTGTTCGCTTTGACGGTTGCTTTTACCGCATCGATCATATCTTCCAAGCCATAGATCTTGCCTTCGATCTCGGGGTCTATTCCCATGACCCTGCATCCGTCAAGAAGCCTTGTCATGTGTTCCCTGAGCCTGAATACTGCCGATCCTTTCGGTGTCTGGTACACTCTTATTCCTTCGAACACTCCTGTACCGTAGTTCATGGCATGCGCCATGACGTGGACCTTCGCATCGTCCCAGTTTATCAGCTTACCGTTTATCCATATCTTCTCTGCTTTTTCCATCTCATTCCCTTCCACAGGTCAGAGTGCATTGAGCGCCATCACATATTTCTCGGACTGGCTGCACTCTATTATCTCTTCGACCTGGGCCGCTCCTCCGACCAGGCCAACATTTCCGTTGGATGTGGATATCAGCGCATATGCTGACTGTCCTTCATAAGGTATCAGTTCTGCATCATATACATCCTGTAATTTCTGAAGCCTTCCTATTGCGGTCTCCGCAGCCTCTTTGCCTATTACAGAGAGTACCATTCTTGACCTTTTAGGGACCTCGCATTTCCCTACCACTATGGTTTCAACGTTGATCTTGTTGCGAGTAAACTCGCCCATGACCCTTTGCATAACGCCGAACTCGTTCTTTACGATCAAGGATATTACGTGCATTGTGTCACACCAGGATGCGGATTATTCTGCGCATATATGAAATAGTGGTTATTGGTTAACTTAATGGATGGCCGAAAAACGAACCTGCACGGTGATACTTCCAACGTTCAACGAGGAAGAGAACATCGCAAAGATGGTCTCTTCTCTCAAAGAGATGTATCCCGATTTCTGCATCCTTATCATGGATGATAATTCCGCCGACCGTTCCAAAGAACTCGTTGAGGCGTTGAATTTCAGGGATGTCAGGTTCTTCGTGAGGGCCCCTGACGATAAGGGGCTGACCGCCAGCACCTGTGAGGGGATCACCATCGCCGGAACGGACTTTTTCGTCAACATGGATTCCGATTTCCAGCACCCTCTTGAGGCTGTCGGCAGAATATATGACGAACTGAATAAAGGGTTCGATCTGGTCGTCGGCATAAGGTCCGACAGGAAAGCGCTCGGCTTCAAAAGAAGCGCTGGGTCATGGCTCTTTCATGCCCTTGCATCATCGGTCCTGTTCGTTCACGGAAAGAGGAGATCGAAGGACATCATGAGCGGCCTCTTCGGCGGGAGCACGGCGATCTTCTCTGATGTCATCAAAGAGAACGGGAACAAGTTCGAAATGAAAGGGTTCAAAGTGCTTCTCGATCTTATGAAGTTCGCACCCCCGGAGATCAGGGTCGGAGAGATAACATACGAGTTCGGAAAAAGAATGGGCGGAGAGTCCAAAGTGAATCCGAAGATCGTATATCTGACGCTCCGTCAGTGCGGCATCGTCGGAAGGTTCTTTGCCAGGTTCTATAAGGCCCTGTTCAGCTGAGGCCGTTCAGGATCTCGACCACAATATCGGCGAACGGTCTTTTCTCACTGACCTGATATGTTTTAAGGCCGAGTCTTCTTCCGAACTCCAGATCCTTCTCGTGGTCGCCTATCATGAAGGATGCGCCAGGGTTAATATTATGCTTTATGATGGCCGCGATCCCGAGGTCTGTCTCCGGCTTCCTGCATGTACAACAGTCATCCGGGTGGTGCGGGCAGTAGAAAATATCTTTGATGCTGCCGCCTGCGGCTTTTATGTCCTTGATCATCTTTGCGTGGACGGCCTCCAGCGCAGCTTCGTCAAATAAGCCTCTGGCTATTCCAGATTGATTCGTTATCACTATCACTATATAACCGGCCTCGTTAAGCCTGGCTATCGCCTTCGGCACTCCCGGAAGCATATGGAGCTTGTTGGGGTCGCCGCAATAGTGCACGTCCTTCACCAGAGTATCGTCCCTGTCAACCAGGACAGCCTTCTTGCCGAAGAGCTCCCTTTCCACGATCCCACATACCGTGTGGCATGCCGCCATGTATCCTTCCTGTATCCTGGGGGTCTCTTTCGACGGTATTATGACGGCAATGTCCGCCATCTCTTTGAGCACTCCTCCTTCCCCTGTGAATGAGACTGTGTCCGCCCCGATCCTTTTTGCGGCTTCTAGCGCCAATATCACATTCCTTGAATTGCCGGATGTGCTCAGCCCTACAACGACATCCCCTTTTTTGCACACAGACTCGATCTGCCTCTGGAACACCAGATCGTACGAGTAATCATTGCTGATCGCTGTGACGGGGGCGATGTTCGATAAGGATATGGCTGCCATGGCAGGCCTGTCGAACATGTATCTGCCTGAGAACTCCGCAGCGATATGCTGAGCATCCGCGGATGAACCTCCGTTGCCCATGAATATCGCCTTTCCTCCTTTGCTGATGGAACTGATGACCAGGTCCGCAACTCTCCTGATCTGCGAAGCATCGATATTGGATATTGCTTTTGCACTTCTTTCCAGTTCGGATTTGATAAAATCACTCATTTCTGTTTCTCCAAGAGACGACCCCTTTTGGATCGAATGCGAAATCCGTCACGATTGCGCCGTGATCGTGAAGCTTCTGTGCCACTGCCGCCTTCTTGTCATACTTGCAGATGTAATACATGAACCCTCCGCCTCCGGCGCCTGATACTTTCCCGCCGATCGCCCCGTTACCGATGGCAATGTCGTACAGATTATTTATCGTTTCATTGGAAATCTTTTCGGAGAACTGTTTCTTGTATCCCCATGACTCGTGAAGGAGTTTGCCTGCTTCCTCTATGTCCCCCTTCGCCAGAGCCCTTCCGATCTCTGTTGCGAGCCTTTTTGATTCGTCCAATGCCTTCTCGTTCTCTCCTCTGTTGAACGACTCTATCTGCGAGGATATTATGCCCGCCGATTCCCTGGACGCTCCGGTGTAGCAGAGAAGGGACCTGTATTGCAGTTCATTCATCACGTCCTCCTCAATATCGAGTTTTCTGATCCTCACGCCTTTCGAATCTATTTCCATAATGTTGAATCCGCCGTATGCGGCTGCGTATTGGTCCTGCTTTCCGCCTTTCAGGCCTATATCCTCTCTCTCAAGGTAATATGCCAACTTTGCGATCTCGCCGCGGTCCATCTCTGTGCCCAGCCAATTCGACACCGCCGATATCATGGCCACCATCATGGTGGATGAGCCGCCGAGCCCCGATCCCGCCGGCGCATCGGATTCTATCTGAATGTTGAAACCGTCTTTGACCTCGAAGTGGTTGGTGACCGCCTTGATCAGATCCATGTTGCCGTCCAGTTTCAGCGGTCCGCCGTCCAGCGGCGCTTCGTATATGCCGTAATATGATGAATTGACGCACAGCATGCGGTCATGTCTCGGAGTTATTGTGCAGTATGCATACTTGTTTATCGTTGTGTTGAGGACACATCCTCCTTTTCGCGATGCGTACGGGTCCACATCCGTCCCGCCTCCCGCGATGCCTATCCTCAGCGGCGCCCTTGCTCTGACGTATTCTGTCATCATCCCACCTTTTCATTCACTATCTTGCTTCCGGCCGCTATCGTCATGCCGTCTCCCACGACAGAGCTGATTATTTCCGCTCCCGGGCCGATCCTGCATCCCGCCCCTACTATGCTGTTCTCGATCTTCGCAGAATTTACTTTGCAGTCCTTCATTATCATGCTGTTCACAAGTCTGCTTTCCGTCACAACAGTGTTCTCCATCACAACGGCGGCGGATGCATCCGAACCGCTGATGCTTGCGCCTTTGCCCAAATAGAACGGTTTCCTTATCACTGAGGTTCCTATCTGGTTCCCTCCCCAGCTCATTTGGCCGTAAAGTTTGGACGCCATATCCAAATTAGCGCCCAGAAGGTCTTCGGGACGGCCTACGTCCCTCCACATCCCTCTCAGTATGAATCCCTGAACCCTTTTTTTCTCCCTGCCCATCAGAATGGGCAGCAGTTCTTTTGAAAAATCAAAAGGGACTTTCTCCGGAATATATGACAGAACAGACTTGTTGACAATATACACACCCGCATTCGCAAGATTGGAGAACACCTCTTCTTCCTTCGGTTTCTCTTTGAACTCCGTTATCCTGCCGTCCCCGTCAAGTCTGGCGATCCCGAATTCGCAGGGCTTTTCCACATTTGTCAGCGCAAGCGTCACTTCCGCTTTGTGCATGAAATGCGTGTTTATCTGCTCCTCCAAAGAGATATCTGCAAAGACATCTCCGTTCGCCGCGATGAACACGTCGTCCAGCCTGTCCTCGACCTTCTTCACTGCTCCGCCCGTTCCGAGCGGTTTGTCCTCATATGAATAATCAATGGTTATTCCCAGATCGGAGCCGTTGCCGATGGCTTCGGAGAATTGCGACGATTTGTATCCGCATGCGAGGATTATCTCCCCTATCCCTGATCTGGCCAGCGATTCGATGAGATATCTCAGGCACGGTTTGTCCAATATGGGGAGAATGGGTTTCGGACGGTATTTCGTAAGGGGCAACAATCTGGTCCCCATGCCCCCTACCATAACAACTGCCTGTCTGACCTTTGTCATCTTATCCCTATCCCTGTATCTATTATCAGCTATTAGAAAAGCTTACTGTATCAGCTTTGCCACATTGGACCCCACTTTTGCACCGATCTCGGCTGCGACCGGGGCGCATTTGGCCTTCAGGAGATATGCGATCGGCACTCCGAGATCCTCTTCGCCCAGGGACTCCAGGTTCGCCATCCCTTTCGCTATGATGAGACTTGCTGCCCCGATCTCCTCCCGCAATTCTTTTCCGATCTTCCTCATATCCACTCCGATGGCGAAGGCTCCGGTTGTGAGGACAAGGTCCAGCTGTTCATTCAGCCCTATCCTTGCCGCATCCTCCAAAGTGGCATCATTTAGTATCGGCTCCCCTCTTACTACCCCCACCACTCTGTTGCCCATGCTCCGGATCTGCTGTATCAAGGGTATATCGAACACCGTCTCCCCGCAGTTGTCGAAAATGTAGACGACGGATCCTCCCTGCCTCAGCAGTTCCGACATCCTTTCCGTATCGTCCACCGTCAGGTCCATTTTCAACAATGACTCGAATATCCCGTCGAACTCCTCGGGGCTGTCTATGGCAATGCCGGCGCCGAAATCCATGATATTGCCAAGTATGGCTATCTTCACCGCCGCTCTGAATCTGTTATCGGAGCTGTCGATGAATTCCTTTACTCTCGCGGCATAACGGGATGCCGTCTCGTCGGCCCGCAGTTTTAGATCGTGATACGGATCGTTTACTCCCAGAGCATCATAGGAGCTTCTGTGGACCTTGGTCGCCATCCTTGCCGAGTTCGGCTCTTCCAGGATCACTTCGGAGCATTTTTTCAATGCGGCGATCATTGATTCGGACTCCCTTCCGTTATCCGGGAGCCTGGACTGAAATAACACCCTCTCCATCAGACATGGGATACATTCGGGGGCATGTCTCATGCTGTCACCAAGTACGATGCAGAACATAACTGTTTGGTCTGTCCGCACCGCCGTCTGTTGTCAAGGTCGTGTCTGCGCTTCATATCTGGATAAAAATCAACACTTGCCGGACATTCTTTTCATTTAACATTTCTTTTATATATGGGGAACACATCGCCGAAAGTATGGTAAAAGACAAAATGTGTTCCTCTTGCGGAAAGAGGCTTATCGGTCATGGGAACACTACTTTCAAATGCCCCAAATGCGGGAATTCCGAGATCGGAAGGTGCGACCAGTGCCGCGACCAGAGCGTATCATATGAATGCAAGAAGTGCGGTTTTATTGGACCCTGAGTGATAACATGGGACAGATTGTAGCCGCATACGACCTGATGCCGGAAAGCACGGATGTCAACCTCGAAAAAGTTGTCAGCACCATCGCGGGCGTGGTCCCAAAAGGCGTTAAAGTGATTGAGCACAGCATCCTGCCTATCGCGTTCGGCCTCAAAAAGGTCAACGTTGGATTTTTGATAGATGATTCCATCGAATCCGTCGGCGGAGATCTTGAGACTGCCCTTGCCTCTATTCCCGGAATAGAGAACATAGAGTGCGTGTCCAGCACGGTCATCTGAAACAAAACTCCTTTCTTTTTCGGGCTGCATCGTATCAGCCCTTTCATCTGAATTTTATAAATCTGTGAACCGGTGGGCGTTCCGCCGCACCGGTGAAAAATTAAAACGGGGAGGTTCCCCTTCTTCTGTTTCAGCGGAGAGCTATTTCCGGGTCCGGAATGAACCCGTCCTTCATCATCTTGTCCGTGACGGCTCTGGACCTTCTTATTATGGTGTCCGCCCTCTCGAACAGTTCCTGACGGCTGAGCTTCAGGCGTGCGACGCCCTGTTCCTGCGCTTTGAGGGCGACCGCGACCGCCTCCCTTGGGAACGGCTCTATCTCGCTCATCTTTGGAAGGATGTACTCTTCGTGTATCCCTTTCTCTTCGGCGCATTTTGCAAGCTCTTCCGCTGCGGCGATGCACATCTCATCGGTAATGGTCGTCGCTCTTACGTCAAGCACACCGCGGAATATCGCGGGGAATCCCATCGAGTTGTTGACCTGGTTCGGGAAGTCGGAACGTCCGGTCGCAAAGATCTTTACGCCGTTCTCTTTGGCTTCCCAGGGCCACATCTCGGGGATCGGGTTAGCGGTCGCAAAGACCACGGGGTCGTCGGCCATTTTCCTGCAGTATTCTGCCGGGATCGTTCCGGGGCCGGGTTTGGATGCAGCAATGAGTATGTCTGCGCCTTCCATCGCCTCTTTCATGCCCCCTTCCTTTCCTGCGCCGTTCGTCTTCTGACAGATCTCCCACTTCTGCCTGAAATCTCCTTTTACGTCCTCTCTGCTGAGATTCAGTATTCCTTTGGAGTCGCACATGCAGAGCTTCTTCGGGTCGAACCCTGTTGCAAGAAGGAGCCTCGCTATCGCGATGCAGGCTGCTCCCGCACCGACAACGGTCAGGTTCGCATCCGAGAATTTCTTACCCACAAGTTTCATGGCGTTAATGGCCGCTGCCACGGTAACGCAGGCTGTTCCCTGCTGGTCATCGTGCCAGACGGGGATCTTGCAGTCTCTTCTGAGCTCATCGAGTATATCAAAACATTTCGGGTTCGAGATGTCCTCAAGGTTAATGCCGCCGAAGGACGGCGCGATGAGTCTGACCGTCTCGATTATCTTCTCCGGATCTTTGGTGTCAAGACATATCGGGACGCTGTCCACACCGCCGAGATATTTGAAAAGC
Organism: Candidatus Methanoplasma sp.; assembly: GCA_031256615.1. Classification (GTDB taxonomy): domain Archaea; phylum Thermoplasmatota; class Thermoplasmata; order Methanomassiliicoccales; family Methanomethylophilaceae; genus Methanoplasma. Next base: position 21,546 of record JAIRQG010000031.1, read on the forward strand.
ATTGATTTTCCTTCCATGACGGGCATGGCGGCTTCCGGGCCTATGTCCCCGAGCCCCAACACACGCGTGCCGTCGGATACCACCGCTACTGTGTTCCATTTGCATGTGTGTTCGTATGCCATCTCTGGATTTTTTGCGATGTCCTTGCAAGGTTCAGCAACGCCTGGTGAATACCATATCGCAAAATCGTCAAAGGATCTTACACAGGCCTTAGGCGTTATCTCGATCTTGCCTCCATAATATTTGTGCAGCTTCATCGCATCCTGTCCGGGCTTCTTTGCCCTTTCCAGACGCTCTTCAATCGTTATTTCTCTGTCATTATTCATGTGTTTTTCTCCCCAATTTTACGAATATCGTAATTTACTTTCGAATTGCAAACACCCTAATTATGCTATCCGTATTTATATCTAATTTACGCTCATTGATACCCTGTATGAAGAAAGATGTCAGAGTGGCCCTGATCGATGGTTACATTGACGACCCTGCCGCATTGGGCGTTCCGCCTTACATATCGCCTATGATAAGGTCGATTGCCGGAGCATCCATCGATGCCGGGGCGGCCGTCGAATACATCTCCGCTGACATGATAAGAAAAGGCAGGAAGGTCCCGGAAGCCGATGTCAGCGTGGTCCTTTCCGGGAACACTGTGCCGGGAAAGTATCTGCGGTCCATGCCGATGTCCATGAAAGAACTGGAATCGCTGGTCCCGAAACTCAAAGGATGGAAACTCATAGGCGGGTCCGCCGCATCCTCTCCTGTCGCAGAAAAATTCAATTTTGCTATCAAAAAAGACATCGCTGCATCCCTCTACGACGGCATGACGGGAAAGGAGGTAGACGAACGCTACCGCACGCTCGATGAATGGAACAGGTGGATGATGCTCGGAGCAGAGATAGTGACCCAGCATCAGGATTTTCCTCATCCTCTGATCGCCGAGATGGAAACGTACAGAGGATGCCACAGATATAAGAGCGGAGGGTGCTCCTACTGCATAGAACCTTTGAAGGGGAAACCGCTTATGCGTTCCCCCGGCGATATTATCGCCGAAGCCGAGAAACTTGTCTCCCTCGGCATAAAGAACATAAGGATTGGCGGACAGACATGCATCATTTCCTACGGATCGACGGAAGATTCCGATGTCCCGACCCCGAACCCCGATGCCGTGAAGGAACTGTTCACCGGTCTGAGAGGCCTCGGTCTGAATGTTCTCCACGTTGACAATGCGAACCCAGCGGTCATATCATCGCACCCCGAAGAATCCCGGGAGATCATCGGGACCCTTACGGAATGCTGCACCTCCGGGAACGTTCTGGCGCTCGGACTGGAATCCGCAGACCCCGTTGTTTTCAGAGAGAACAACCTCAACTGCACCTCGGAACAGCTTATGGATGCGGTAAGGATCATCAATGAGATCGGCGGGGAGCGCGGACCCTCCGGTCTGCCGAAACTGCTGCCGGGAATAAACATAATCTGCGGCCTTGACGGAGAGACAAAAAGCACATACCGGCTCGACAGGGAACTCTTAAACATGATCTTGGAAGAAGGACTGATGATAAGACGGATTAACATACGCCAGGTCATGCCGCTCAGGAAGGACTTCGATACAAAGATCGATAAAGGGGACTTTAAAAAGTTCAAGGATGAGATCAGAGAAGAGATCGATCGGGAGATGCTTAAGCGGGTCGTTCCCCAAGGAACTATCCTTAAAGATGTGTACATGGAGATCCACGACGGGAACACCACCTTCGGAAGACAGACCGGCACGTATCCTCTCCTTGTCGGCATCCCATATAAAGCGGAGATCGGTTCCTCGCACGACGTAACGATCACAGACTGGGGATTCAGATCGATAACGGGAATAACCACTCCGTTCAACATCAATACGATGCCCATGTCCGCAATAGAGGAACTTCCCGGCATAGGCAAAAGGAGGGCTGCGAAGATCGTCTTGAAAAGGCCCTACCGTTCAATGGACGAACTGAAAGAAGCGATCGACGACCCGGCTGTTTTTGAGGACCTTCAGAGAATGATATCGATATCTCTGTAAGGCGGTTCGACCCACACCAGAATAACTGCGGTTACAGTTACATAACCGAAACCTAAATTACCATTCATCACATAGGAAGGCGCATGGATTCTCTCCAGGCCGCAAGATACCCTTTCCTCAGGGTATCCGCTAAGTATGCCGAAGAGAATTCTGCAGACATCGAATCGCTTATCAATTCGCCGTCTTACGAAAGTGCCAGAAAAAGAGGTGCGGAACGCGTTCTCAGCGCCATATCAGAGCACAAAGTAAGCGATGTCCCCCTTCTCCAGGAGTATGACAGATTAATGGAGGTCCTTTCCTATCCTTACGCAAGGATCATCGTCTCCTGCCTAAACGATCGATTTTTAACAAAAAGATATGCCCTGGCCGAAGCGTCGAGAATGAACGATCTTCTTTCCGACGACCGGGGATCGGAGATGGCAGTGTCTGAAGAGCTCAGAGTGCTGTCAACCGTCGATACAGAAGGCATGATCAACATGCATTTCAGCGATTATCTTAGATTTTCCCATGTCATGAAGGCTGTGGAGTGGAAACTTGTCAACACCGATCTCAAAGACGGCTTTGTCCGGCTGAGCTCGGACAGATTCAACAGGCTTCTCCAGAACGCCCTCCAGGAAAGGATCGAATCGGAACTTCCCCTGAATGTGCCGGATGTGTTCAAAAAGGCAATGAAAAAGGACCTCGATCGTGTGGGAATGGTCTTGTCTGACACAAAGAAAACGCTCAGCCCGACAGGCGGCGAGGGCATGAACCCGGATTATCTCCCGCCTTGCATAAAGACCATATTGGCGAGTGCGCAGAACGGCGTGAATCTGCCGCACAGCGCAAGATTCGCGCTCGTCTCATATCTCAACGCGCTTGGGCTCAGCTACGAGCAGATAATCGGCCTCTTTGCGCAGTCTCCTGATTTTGATGAGTCTAAATCAAGCTATCAGATCAAACATATAACCGGCGAGGAAAGGGGCGGAGAAGGTTATACTCCGCCGGAATGTGCGACCATGAAAACGAACGGCATATGCTTCGACCCTGATTTCCTCTGCGCGAAGATCAACCACCCTCTTTCTTATTACAGGGCCAAATCCGGAAATACGCTGAAAAAAGAAGAGAAGGTATGATCAATCCTTTTTGGAAAGATTCTTCCAGGTTATTATGCCCCTTTGGACAGCGGTCAGATTGCCTATGACGGCGAACCATATCATCATCATCTCCAGCCAGGATACGGAATACCCCGCCACTTCTACCGCCGAGCATCCCAGGTAGATCATTATGAACTGCATCACCGGAAAAACCGTGCTCAGCACGACCCTGTCCGCTCTTCCCAGCAGCCCCGCATACAAGCGCGGCGCGCCTATTGCCTGAGCCTGCGTTCCCATATAGGAGGTCAGAAGCACGCCTACAAGTGCCAGCATCCCAATATATGGGTTGCACCATGCGCTCACGGCAACGCCGCCAATCATGAATACATCCGCGTATCTGTCGAAAACATGGTCTAGATAATCCCCTTTGTCGGATGCCTTTCCCGCAAGTTTCGCGACCTTGCCGTCCAAAGCGTCAAAGTATCCCGACAGAATGACCATTGCCGCTCCTGCAATGAGGAGATAATGATATTCAAAGCTGAAGTACAGCAAAAGCCCGGAGACGAATGCAAGGATCAGGCCGATCCAGGATATCATATTGGGGTTGACGTTGATCAGTTTCTTGGCGACAGGCGTCAAAGCAAAATCCACTTTCTTTCTCTGCCCGTCTAGAACCATTTCTCTAATTCCCCTGTCCAATCAACATTGCCCGGTCGGTATTTATCGGTATTCCCCTTGATTATGTCCTCGGCCTTGTCCGCCAGATCGGTTACGCCGTCTGCGGAGGAATCCAGTTCGCATACGAGGACATCGGCCTCGGATGCTTCGCACAGTATCACATCCAGGACCTCCGCCTGGACATTCTCCGCTACTTTGTTCTGCGAATATCCGCGCTCTTTCAGTCTTTTTGCAAGGATGTCCGGATTGCATCTTAGAACTATTATCATATCGCATTCGACACAGTGCGACATGTGGCCCTCGATCAGGATCAGATCCTTCGTCCTGTGTTCTTCCAAAGAGAGATCCAAAGAGTCTATGTCGACGCAGTATGTGTCTCTGACATCATCTTTTTCCTCAAGCAGCCCGTTTTTACGGATGTGCTCATTGATGTCCAGTACCTCATAGCCTCTTGATCTGAGCTCTTCGGCGAGACGTGTCTTCCCAGTGCCTGGTGTGCCTGTTATCGCTATCATCATTTTATCACAGGTACTTGTCGGCGCGTTCAAGCACCTCTTCCCATTTGGGGGTGTTCGTCAAGGCGCCTACCTTCTCAACAACGAAGGACGACGTTGCCGATGCCAGGATAAGAGATTCATGAATTTTGTACCCATTATATAATCCGCAATAAAATCCGGCGCGGAAAGCATCCCCTGCACCCGTAGCATCGACAAACGCCTTTCCTTCTATGACGGGGATCTTGACCACC
>JAIRQG010000098.1 GCA_031256615.1 Candidatus Methanoplasma sp.
GAGAACAAGGATTTCTTCCAGGGTCTGAGAACTGCCTGCGAAGACGGCAAAGTGATAATAGGCGAGTGCGGAGGAATGCTCCCTCTGTGCAGATCGGTCAAAGCCGATGGCATACTCTATGAGACAGCAGGCATCTTTGACGCTGAGGCCGACATGGTCGGAAAAAGGCACGGCCCCTCCTATGTGATAGCCAAGGCCAACGGCAAATGCAGACTGTTCGACGGGACGGTGAGGGGGCACGAGTTCCACTATTCGGCGGTCAGCCCGAGACCCGAATGTGAATTTGGGTTCGATGTTCTCAGAGGCGGCGGATTGATAGACGGAAAGGACGGTATGGTTCGCAGGAATGCGCTGGGAACGTACATGCATCAGCATGCGCTGTCTGTAAAGGATTGGATGGGTAATATCGCAGATATATGCAAATGATCACAGGCTGTCCAGACGCCAGTTGATGTCGATCCTCCTGTCGTCCAGATGCTTATTTTCCTTTCTGGCGTTGATGATGACCTCTTTATCAACATATACGCAGCGGACCTCCTCTCCGCTTCCCAGTTCGCTTATGGTATTGCCCAATGGGCCGATAAGCCTGGATGACCCGTAGAATCTCTGGTCGCCGGAAACGCCGATACCGTTGACAAACACGGTGTAGAACAGATTCTCAAGGGACCGCGCAGGCAGGATCCTGTCATAGTAAGGCTTGGTCTGGATGGCCGAGGCCGCGATGCAGATATTGATGTCCGCGCCGGCGAGGGCATAGCTCCTGAGTATCTCGGGGAAGAAGATATCGTAACAAATAGAGAGGCCGAAGGTCATGCCTTTGAATGAGCACAGCATCGGTTTGTCTCCCTTCATGAATCCCTTCTCACTGCATACTCCGGAACGGGCCGGATACATCTTGTCATACCTTACCGTTTCTCCCGAGCTGATGAAAAGCAAAGAGTTCCTGACGCCGTTGGAACGGTACGACGGAGCGCCCACGAGTATCGCGACATCCATCTCAAGGCACCAGAGCCTCATTCTATCAATGGCATACTGCACCTCTTCCGAGAGCGAAGAGCAGTCGGCGCCGTATCCCGTCAGGAATAGTTCAGGGAAAATGTACACGTCCGATTTTGTCTGTGAGAGCGTGGTCATTATCCTATTGAGGTTAGCACTCACATTACCTATCTCTGCCTGATACTGGCACAAGGCCAATTTCAATCCCATGACTCTTTATCGGCGTGTCAGGACATAAACTTATGCGGACAGCGGATTAATTAATAAATAAAACAATATCCATTTGCATGGTCGGCAGAGCAATTCACAGCATCACAAAGGAAGATATCGACGCTATAGTCCATTTTATCAGGGTTGTTGTGAAAGAAACTGGAAGCAAAGGCCTCGTAATAGGCGCCAGCGGAGGCTTGGACTCTGCGGTGACCACAAAACTCTGCGCCGATGCGATAGGCGCGGAAAATGTCCTCAACGTATTCATGCCTTCGGCGGTCACACCGCCCGGGGATCATGTTCTGACAAAGGATATGAGCAAACTGTGGGGAACCCGGTACAAGGTGATCGACGTGCAGCCCGCGATAGATATGTTCATCGGAATGTTCTCATCGAGCGCAGCGGCTCTGTTGGAAAAGGGAAACGCTTCTGCAAGGTGCAGGATGATGGTGTTGTACAACAGAGCAAAGAAGCTGAATTATCTGGTGGCAGGGACCATGAACAAAAGCGAGTACATGATGGGATATTTCACAAAGTTCGGGGACGGAGCGGCCGATCTCTTCCCTATCATCGGCCTTTATAAGACACAGGTATGGCAGATGGCGGAGATGATAGGCGTTCCGAAAGAGGTCATTGAAAAGGTGCCGACAGCTGGCCTGTGGGACGGGCAGACCGATGAAGAGGAGATGGGCATAACGTATCATGATCTGGACATTGTGCTGAACGGCATTATTTTGGGTCTGTCGGAGTCAGAGATCGCGGAAGACGCAAAGGTCAGGACATCAAAGGTCTTGGAAATAAAGGGAATCGTCGAAGGGATGGAGCACAAAAGAAGTGCTCCATATCGTCCGAATATCGCTTTCAACGACCCCTGACATTAGAAAATTTTATTAGTGAAATCGTAATGGTGGGGGTAAGCTCTGGTAGTGTAGCGGCCAATCATGAAGCCCTCTCGAGGCTTCGACTCGGGTTCAAATCCCGACCAGAGCACTATTCTTTACTCTCTTAAATTGAGATATGTGCCCCATTTTTTGTTGAGATTATAACAGTAATTAGAAAGCTATCGCTATGCATATTTTGAATAACGGTTTAAGATGTTGTTTCATTTGATGATCGAAGCACGAAAGGTCATCTTTTATAGCCTAAAATCATATAGTAAAAATGTACTTTTATGGCTAAAATCATATGGTAAAAATGTAGAAAAACGGCCATATTCAAAAAGCCTGTCTGTCTACATCGACCGATTCAAACCAAAGATCGCAATCATCACATCGTTGGATGAAGCCGAAGATGGCATGGTGAAAAAGGTTCCGCTGTTCAGTATTTGGAGATATGTCGCTTTCGTCCCGGAAACAAAGATGCAGCTGCCTGAATGGTACCAAAAGAAATGACGGACCCTCATTGTTTTTTGCCGATAATGATGTGATATTCACCATCGCTCTGTTCAAAAATAACAGATAAACCAGCTTTGTTGAACATCGGCCTCAGTTCTTCAATGCACGGCAGCACATCCTTCTGAATGTGATGGCTGCTGTGGCTGTGGATGTGATTGATATGGTCACGGGATGAGGAGTGGGCAATGGAAAATATACCGCCTGATCTCAGTGCTTTGGCAAAGATATCGATAGCCTTCTGATGGTCGGCGAAATGAGGGAAGGATGAATAACTCATAACAACATCGAATTCCTTATTATATGCCAGATCATAGATGTCGGCAGTCTCAAATGTGATGTGAGGATGCTCGGAAGAAGGGAATTTTTCCCTGCATTTGCTTATCATTCTCTCTGAGAAATCTACCGCATGGACCGAACCGGTTGTCAAATACTCTTCATAGAATGGGATCATCACCCCTGTGCCCGTTCCGACGTCAAGTATCCTTTCATCACCTTTTAGCTTTAGAAGGGAGGTTATGTAGCGGACCTTCTCTCCTTCGTGGACGGAGATGCTGTCCCACTCATCTGCTAACTTGTCGAAGAATTCTTTTTGGTCTTCTCCCGATGCCGGGTTGTGGTGTTTTTTGCAGTGTCCGTGTTCCATTTTAATATCCTCATTTTGGTATTATTACAGGTATTCCATTTATATTCTCAACAAATGCATCCACATGATACGTGGATCTTATGTTTTGAGGCGTGATTATCTCGTGGCCTCCCGCCGCGAATATCCTCCCTTCGTGCATCATAACGAATTTATCAGAATAACGCACGGCGAGGTTGAGGTCGTGGATGGTCATCACCGCCGCCATGTGGTTCCTCTGGACTATTTTTCGGATGGTCCTCATGATCATATGCTGATTCGATATGTCCAAACTGCTTGTGGGTTCGTCCATTAAGATCACATCGGGCTGTTGCGCAAGCGCTCTGGCTATTTGCACGAGCTGGTACTCTCCGCCGCTGATCTCGTCCACATATCTTAAGGAGAGATCCTTCAGCCCCATCAGGTCGACGATACGCCCGACAAGCCTAAGGTCTTTCTCGGTAGCGTCCCAATCTATGTACGGTCTTCTTCCGAGAAGGACCGCGTCGAATACTGTCATCCTCGAGACCTCTCCTCTCTGAGGAACGTATCCCATTTGTTTTGCGGCCTCTCTCCTGC
>JAIRQG010000107.1 GCA_031256615.1 Candidatus Methanoplasma sp.
ACTTTTCCCCTTTGAACATGGAATACGAGTACCATTCGGAAATCAGTATAAGCAAAAAACCGCAAATAGACATCTTTTTTGTTGTTGTGTATATACCCTGACTCAGCAATTAATGGCGGGCTTTCTTCATAAAAGGCACTCCTGTCGCGACAGCATCGGGAGATTACCGCTTCACGGAGAACGATAAGACAGTGAGCGGAAAGGCTCCTGTCCATATTTATGAGAACTGCGTCGTCTCCTTGCCACCTAGCATCGACGCGCGGCGCATCCCCCTCTGTTTCGCTATCGGTATGGACAAACCCGACTTCGGATTCGCATTGAAACTGAGCATGGGCAAAGAATATGCCGTCACAAAACTGGGAAACAATACGAGCAGATTCTCATCCGAATTGGGCAGGGTTATCAAATTCATTTAACATTGACATTTATCTCCCGACTTTGACAACAGAGCAGTAAGATTTTGATGTGTTAGAAAAGCTGGCAGAAAGATAGAAGTGCCCTCGTTCAAATACAGTTTTGTGCAATCAGTATTAGCCGAACAGAGGACGGATGTCCCATTGCCGAACGAGAATATATCCATTCCGTACGGGCTTGTGAAAATGATCGAACATTATCTCGGATCCGTAGGTGTTCTGAAGCTTTTGGACACCTTTAAGGAACGTGGGATACCTTTGGGAAGAATAGCCGTCGCGGTGTGCGCGTGCATATTGATGGGGAGCAATTCCATGTCGAGATGCGCCGATTGGCTGTCGGATCCGAACGTGATGAAGGAGATGGGATTCAGGAACAAGGTCTCTCAGAAGACGATCAACCGCGCGGTCGAAGCGATAGGAGAGAACGCCGATGAGATCATTGCGCAATTCTGGAGGGGGCTGGACTCCCGTTATCAGTTTGAGAACACTGACGTGAACATTGACGGCTCCGCCGTCGTGTTCAACGGCCCGAGCTCGGAACTCGGTGCGATCGGTCATCCGAGGGACTTCAAGGACCAGAGCAGGCCGCAGGTGGAGTTCATGACCGCTCAGCTGCAGGAATCGGGGATACCGATCTTCATCAAAACATACAAGGGAAACACATCCGACGCGGAGCAGTACCGCGACATGCTTCCCGAAGTGTTCAAAATGATCAGGGAAGGATCGTGGATCATCATGGATAACGGCGGTGCCGCCGAAGATATTCTGGATTCCATCGTATGGAGCGGCAACAAGTATCTCACCAGGCTGAAAATGAACGTTTCGGACGATCTCCGCTTATCAAAGAACAAGGACAACTGGGAGTACGTGGAGGACGGCGTATGCTGCTTAAGGCATACATTCGCTTCGTCCGGCAGGACCACGTATCTGTTCTTCTCGGCTGACAACCTCATCAGGTCGCACGCCGCCGCGGAGCGAAGCGTCCGCGGGATGGTGGATGCCGTCCATTCATACGAGGGCGGGAAGTTCAGGCAGTCCGACTTTGTAACGGTGAAGGACAACTATGCGGCGGACGTGGAAATAACGGGCGTGCAGGTGCAATCCCACTTCGGGTATGACGATCCGAAAGAGATCGAGAACATGATAAAGAAGAAGATGGGCATACGCGCGGGAATTTTCAAGCTCGAATCCTCGGAGCAATTGACGCCGGCGGAAGCATTGAGAAAATATCGCGCAAGAGCCACGGTCGAACATCTGATCCATTCCCTGAAGAGGATAACCGGCCTGAAGCCGATGAGGGTGTGGAAGCTCAATTCTATAAGAGGGTCGGCGGTGCTGGCCCTCCTCTCGGAAGCAGCGGTCGCGATGGCAAGGTACGAGTTGGAACCCACGGCCGTCGCGACAATGAAGAAGGGAAAGAGGGTCACGGAGGAAAGAAGGCCGTCCACAGAATCAACGGTATGGTCGCTGACCCAATTGACACTTTGCAGGATCGTTGAGAAAGGATACGGAAAAAAGGCGGTCTACAGCAATTGGAACCCTCTTTCGAGAGAGGTTTTCGCCAATATTCGGTCGGGTCGCCCGGAAAAACGTGCTTCCGCGGCCGGTTGACGGCCTCAAAGGCCTGACGTGAACGGCAATAATGCGGTTTCGGCGCAGCGTAAGCTATGCCGACGGCGAAGTGTCAAATGGCTCTGCCGTCAGTTTTATGTCATCAAACTGTCAAGGTCGGGTTCTATTGGTATTCGGATCCGCTGAAATTCCTTTCTGATGGCATCATAGATTACATTATACCTGAGCAATTTCAGAGGAAACCATGAATCTGATTATTTCTTGAAATGCTTGAATAGGCCGACCCCTTTACCAAATCTCTATGGGAAATCCCCACAGATTTTGCAGACATTGCTATTGCCGCATGGCTTCCTAAGTTAGCACAAACATTGAACTCCAAAAAGAATGGGCGCCCATCATCGGAGATCATATAATCGACCCGGATGTAATCGGTTGGATCAATTGCATCGAATAACATTTTGGTGTATGCCGATAGTAAATCTGAGTCTTCTTTCTTCGCAACCTCTCTGTGCAGGCCACATTCAACCTTTCTTTTTTGACCATTTGTTATGGTGCCCACTTTATTGTCAGATATTTCTTTTATTGATGGCAATAGGAGCGGTGTTCCATAGTTCCAAAAAATAGGCTGCGAAAATGACGTGCCGCAGACTGCCTCTTCTACAATGAC
>JAIRQG010000128.1 GCA_031256615.1 Candidatus Methanoplasma sp.
AAAAACCGTATGGCGGCCGGACCCGGCCGCCTTAAAAGAAATGGAAAAAGTTTGTTCTTTATGGTCGAAGCTTACACTTTTTGGTGCTTTGTCAGGTCAAGGTCAAGACTGACCTCTGCTGTCATTTTTTCTCCTTCCATCTCCATCTCGATATTGAGATCTATCTCCGCTTTGTAGAGAACATCTTTTCCGAACCACATAGAATAGTCGATGTTAAGCTTTTTTATGGGTATGTCCTCCAGTTCATCCATTTCTGGAATGAGGGATTTGAGATCATTCCAGGTGTATGAGTATGCGCGTTTCTCCACATCGATGCTGCCATCGACGGTGTCAAGCGTTACTGTGCTCTTTTTGTATTTGTCAATAAGGGCCTGGATCTTCTTGATGTCTTCTGCTGTGTATCCATAATCGGCCAGATCTGAGAGGTCTGCAGTGTTCGTATCGAATCCCGACATGTCCAGACTGCTGACTGTGATAGACTCGGATGTTACTATATGATCCTTCATTCCGAGTATGTCATATGAAGCGTCCACAGAAATGGTCAATATGTAATCATCGTTGCTGCCCTGTGCGCATTTAATGGTGAATGTCCCTTTAATGGCATCAGTGAGTTCTATCTTCTCTCCGTCGGCGCTTATTTTCGTGCTTGCGCTGAATGCATAGGTCAGGGTCTCTCCCACACTGAGACCGGGGCCGCCGAGCGGTGAAGGCGTGTTTGGTGTATCTTTGGAATCTTCATTTGAGTTATTGTCGCTGAGGACGACGTAAGTCGCAACCCCCGCGACGGCTATTACCAATATAGCTACGATTACGATAACCGCCGTAGCTACTCCTTTAGAATCTTTTCTAAGTATGTTTTTCATCATTATCCCACTTCCCCCGTATGACATAGATGTCACGCGCTGGAAAGTTATTGTACACAGAAACTTAAAACTACCGATGCGTACCGATAATATGCTGGCATATATAGCAGCACACATTTCTCTATATTGTCGGGGGGTTTTCTTAGTGTTATGTAAGATAGGATTAATAATCCAACCACCATACAGAAGTGATACTTGATGAGGCACGGAAGAGAGGTTTTGAGGGGGATACCAAAGACCGTCCACGGCGGACAGGCATGGAAGGCGGAAGGCATAGAAGATTACAGCCACAACCTGAACCCCTTCGGGCCGCCGGAGTGTCTGCCTGATATTATTGCAACGGCAATGGGCGATATCGGCCATTATCCGGATGATAACTGCACAGAGCTGAAGGCTTCTTTTTCAAAGATATTCTTGCTCAGAGAGGAAAACATCGCAATAGGCGCAGGATCCTCGGAGATAATAAGGAACTTCCCGAACGCATTCATTGAGAAGGGAGAGAAAGCGGTCATCAACAGGCCGTCGTTCGCGGAATATTCTCAGCAGTGCAGACTGGTCGGCGCGGAGACGGTGTTCAATGAACTTACCGAGGAAGAGGACTTCAGGATCAACACGGAAAAAATATCCTCAGCGGTCAAGAGCGGAGCGAAAGCATTGTACATATGCAACCCGAACAATCCCACGGGAAGGATCGAGCCGAGACGGAAGATCTTGGAGATGGTGAAGGAATGCAGGGACGAAGGCGTTCTGGTATTCCTTGACGAGACGCTTCTGGAGCTTGTTCCGGAGCACGGGGAGATATCGTGCGCAAGGTTCGTGAACGAGTTCGACAACCTTGTTGTGGCAGGCTCGCTGACGAAATCGTTCGCCATACCCGGAATAAGGATAGGGTACGGTCTAGCATCGCCGGGTCTGATCGAAGAGATGGACAAAATAAGGATGACATGGAATGTGGGCCAGATAGAGCAGAATGTGGCGATGATCCTTATGTCGGAACACATCGGCTATGTGAAAAAAGCGGCCTCGGTGATGGCCGGAGAATCAAAAACAATGAATTCGGAACTAAAGAAGATCGGATTTCCTGTTGGGAATATTTCCGACTCTTTCTTCTATTTCTGTTCTTTGAAAGGACTGGGCATAAAATGCTCCGAATTCCAGAAACTCATGCTGAACGAGAAGATAATGGTAAGGGACTGCGCGTCCTTCGGCGAAAGATTCGGTCACTATGTGAGGTTCAGCGTAAAAGACCGGGAACGGAACGAGATGTTTGTAAGAGCGGTCGAAAATTCCCTGAGGCATTTGGAGTGAGAGCATGGAGTTATGGCTTTCCGCGATCCTCATAGTCCTTGTTGCGCTGCTCATCGACAGGTTCATCGGGGAACTGCCGAACAGATACCACCTTCTCAGATGGATAGGGAACCTGGTAGGTTTCCTGGACGGGAAGGTGAAGGACAGGGCATCAAAATGGACGAAGGCAAAGGGGTTTCTCTCCTATCTGCTGGTATTTTTCATTTTTTGGTTCATAATGATGCTGATATGCAGCCTCATACGCAACGGCCTTGACGAATACTGGTGGGAGATCGCCGGAATCACCGTGACCCTCGGAGAGATCATATGGATAGCTGTCGTTGCATTCATGTTCAAGATAACCTATGCGATATTCTCGTTCCGCCACCACTGCATCCCGATACAGAATGATCTGAGAAATAAAGACATCCAATCCGCAAGGAAGAAAGTGCAGATGATCGTCAGCAGGGACACCAGTGGTCTGGATGAGAAGCATATAACTTCCTCCTGCTGCGAGACGATCTCTGAGAACCTGGTGGACAGCGTAATATCTCCTACGTTCTTTTTCGGACTGTTCGGGATCACAGGAGCGGTCATGTTCAGATGCGCGAACCTGATGGATGCCATGTGGGGATATCTGAACGAAAAATACGGGAATTTGGGATTCTTCGTTGCAAAATTCGATGATGTCTTAGGATATGTGACCTCGCGCATATCTCCTGCATTCGTCGCGCTTGCAGCCTGGATGTTCGGATATGAGCACAGAGGGGTGATCGAAGCGGCGATGGAAGAACATACGAAGACCCCGAGTCCGAACAGCGGATGGCCGATGACGGCGGTCGCCCGCGCGCTGGGGATATCCATGGAGAAGGCGGGTGTTTATGTCATGGGAAAAGGGGACATGCCGTCGATAAATGATGTTACCCGGTGTTACAAACTTGTCGAACGCACATCGATGCTGTTCGTTCTGCTGATAACAGTCCCGCTTTTTGTTTTTGCGGGCATATATGTGCAGGTATTCATCGAGAATTTGATATTCGATCTGCTGGGGATGATAATATGAGGTATGTGAAAAAGGTAAAAGTACTGGAGGACGGGGAGATGGCAACCGCCGTCATCTGTCTGAGCGAAAGGATGGAAGTTCTCAGCAGCGCAATGAAGAACGGCGGACACACGGTCACAGACACGCTTTTCATAGCGCAGGTGCCGCATGACTATGAGACAGACGATCCCCGCGGAGATATAAACAAAATAATGGAGAAACACGGGATACCCCCGCATGCCGTTGGGTTCATGACCGCTGCGGAGGTGAAACACGTGTTCTCGACGGTAGAGTCGGAATACGAGAACGTATTGACATTTGTGGCGGCAACGGCAGGGCTGAGCAACCAAGTCGTCGCCGGGGAATTGCTGGAGAACTGGGATGAAAAGCACAGGATATCTTTGGAAAGATACAGGATGCTGGTCGCCGGAACGATAAACATCATCGGGATATCGCCTATGCCTCTTACAGATGCGGCAAAGGTCAACATCATGATGCCGATGATCGAAGCGAAGTCCGCTGCGATGAACATACTCGGATACAGAGAAACGGGAACGACATCGGATGCTATCGCGATCGTGTCGCCGGCAGGGGATGAGAGAGAAGAGTACGCAGGCACAGGTATGCCGCTCGGAATATCGATGGCAAGGTCCGTTAAGGCCGCAGTAATAAGCAATCTTGTGAAGAGAGGGGATTTCCCTCATATGGGCACCTTCATGGATGTCCTGAAAGGCAAAGGGATAACGAAAGAGCTCATGTGGGAAGCTGCGCTGGAACTTTATATCCCGAACCCGGAGTGGAACACCGGCGATCTGAAGAGAAGGTTTGAGTCCAAGCTGGAGATATTATCTGAGGATATCAACGTCTCATCCCTCATACAGGGCGCGGTGGCGTTGGAAGAGATAGGAAGCAAGGACTGCATATGCGCTATGCCAAGAGGCATGTTCTCGAAGGACCCCATCCACCTTATCGCGGATGAGATAATAGGGATGCAGATAGCTCAATATATCGCGGGTACAAGAGGAGTATTTGAATTCCACCGTTTTGACAGACACAAACCAGGAGTGATCTCAGAACTCGGGCCGTTTATGGATGACATGCTGTGCGGTCTGATAGGCGGCGTGATGTCTTCGATATATACAGACCTCTTTGATGAACGGCCCTGATAAGAGGTATTATATTTTATCCATACAATTTACGTCTGGTACTATGCCTGATGAAACTAATGACCAGCTGAAGGAGGAGGAAGACATTTTTGCCAATGCCTCCGATCAGCAGAAGGATGGGCCGGAGGTTCAAAAGACCGACGGCCAAGGGATGGATGGGCAAGTTTCAGCACAAGGCGCTGCAAATGCGGCCGATGAACCGGATGCAGAAACAGCGGCAGAGCCTGAAGAAGAACCGGTAGGTTCAAGGAGACCGGAACCCAGACCAATAAGGAAAATGAACGCGGCAGATTTTAAGGTGCGGTCGGAACGTAAATCGGAGCCGATACCGTCTGCACGGGAACCGACGCAGCCAAGACTGGCATCGCAGCCGGCGCCTGCTCAGCCGAAACCGGAACCAAAACCGGAACCGGCAAGACCGGCACCGCAGCCTGCACCGGCGCAGCCTAAACAGGAACCGAAGCCGGAGCCAAAACCAGAGCCAAAACCGGAACCGAAGCCGGAGCCA
>JAIRQG010000093.1 GCA_031256615.1 Candidatus Methanoplasma sp.
CGGAAGCGATAATGCATGTTATCAGCGCCACGATGTACAACCTCTTCGTGATGCAAAGCAGACCTGCTACCGCACTTAACGCACCGCTAGCAACAATGACGGCACTGACGGCAATGAGCATATTCCTAATGGAATCTCCTTCAAAGATTTCACTTAACAAGTTCTCATAGCCGGCATCCATCAAAATGTTTTTCATAGATTCTATCTCGCCGTCTACGTTGTATAAGGTGTATATGCCATCGTAAAGCGCGAATATTGCCCATGCAAAACAGGCGATGCCCAATATCAACAGAGCATAGCTCTTCTTCGCCTGAGGCTGATTATATTGTTGCTGAGGCGAATTTGCTCCTGTTCCTCTTCTGTTTGATCCGCACGATGTGCAGAACGTATCCGAATCGCGAAGCGGAGCTCCGCAACTCATACAAAAGTTATTGTTGCCCTCTCCCATATTTATCATAATATCATCTGGTTAGAAATATTAGAAAGTAACCTGCCAGCAGAGGTATGTTCCGGCATCCACGAAAAAAAAAACATTATATTTTTTTATAAAAAATGTGAAGTAAGAAGTTTGTGAGAGGTCGTCAGACCTTTGCCGGAGGGCGGTTCTGTTACGAAGGTGTTTCTCCAGCAAATCCGCCCTTGTTTTTGTATATAAAAAAGGCGACGATAAAACCTACTATTCCGACCACGCTTATCAGCGCAAGCACGGAAGCGATTATGCAGGTTATCAACGCCACGATATACATTCTCTTCAATATGCACAGCAGACCCGCTATCGCACCTAACGCACCGCTAGCAATAAAGACAGCACCAAAAGCAACGAATATACTCCTCAGATAATCTTCGCCGATATTCGCGAACAGTTCCTCATAGTCATTCATAAGCGTGTCTATCATACTGTCAACGCTGTGCAAATAATAGATGCCTATGACGATCGCAAATGCCGCCCATAAAAGACAGGCTATGCCCAAGAACAGCAAAGTGTTGCTTTTCTTTGCGGGGGGCTGGTTGTACTGCTGCGCGGGAGAACCCGCCGCTCCTTTCCTGGTTGATCCGCAATTTGTGCAGAACGTGTCAGAGTCTCGAAGCGGAGCTCCGCAACTCATACAAAAGTTATTGTTGTCCTCCTCCATAATATCATAATATTATCGGATTGAATATATTAGAAAGTAACTGGCTGGGCGAAGGCATATTCCTGCATCCGCGAAAGAAGCATTTATGCCGTATGCTATGCGGATAACGCCATGGACGATTTAGACAAACTGAAAACAGAGCTTTTTGAATGCAGGGAGTGCAGAGATCTTTTCGGGTTCGAGCCCAGGCCCGTCTGCATGGGGAACTCAGGGGCAAAGATCGTACAGGTCAGCCAAGCTCCGTCGATCCATGTGCATAATACGGGAAGATCCTTCAACGACATAAGCGGCAGGAGATTGAGGAACGAGTGGTACGAGATATCGGAAGAGGTATTCTATGACCCGGATATCTTTTACATAACATCGGTCGGGCACTGTTATCCGGGGAAATCAAAGAACAAAGGAGACAACCCTCCGCCGAAGATATGCGCTCAGAAGTGGCTCAGCAGAGAAATAGACATGGTAAGGAACAAGATGTTCATTCTCGTCGGCAAAGCCGCGGCGGATTTCTTCTTTCCGAAGAGCGATTTTACCGATCTGGTGTTCTCGGACCATACAATAAAGGGCAGGCCAGCATATGTGATACCTCATCCGTCGCCGCTGAACGTCAGGTGGTTCAAGGAGCATCCTGAGTTTGAGAAAGAAAGAATTGTTGAGATAAGAGACACTCTCCATGACCTGATCTTTGATCAATATGCTTGATTATGCGATCAGTTCATATACTTGGATAAAATATTCACCTTCACGGACATCATGAGATGGCGAATACCGTTTCATGCCGTGGCGGGAATTACTCCCGCAGGCCGCACGGGGGCCGGGCCGAACGTGCGGAATCGGTTTTATTATTATATTCCCTCAGCTATGCTTTTATATAACATCCTTTATACCAAAAACCGTAATTGTCAGGAATTCATATACTGACAAAAAACGAGGAATGAATATGGTAACAGTCTATGATGTTCCTGCTGAAGAACTCATACTCAAGACCGCAGAGAAACTGAGAGGAAACAATAAGATCACTCCTCCGGACTGGGCTGAGTTCGCAAAAACCGGCAGGCACACTGAGAGAGCACCGATACAGGAGGACTGGTGGTACACAAGGGCCGCGTCCATCCTTAGGAAGCTCTATGTGAAGGGGCCCATGGGGTCCTCTAAACTCGCCGCAGAGTATGGCGGATTCGCAGACAAAGGTTCAATGCCGAACAGGGCAGTAAAAGGAAGCCGGAGCATTGCGAGAAAATGTATGATGCAGCTTGAGGCGGCAGGATATCTGCTGCCGACCAGCAAGCAGGGCCGCATGATCAGTCCTGCCGGGCAGTCATTGCTTGACAACACTGCGAAAGAGGTCTTTGACGAAAGAAAGAGCTGAAGGTGTTTAAGCATGGATGACCCTGAATTGGAAGCACTCAGAAGGAAAAGAATGGAAGAGGTCGCGGCTCAGCAATCGAACCAGACCGCACAGGAAGAAAAAGCCAAGCAGTTCGAGATGCAGAAACAGTCCATACTCAGGCAGATACTCACACCGGAAGCAAGGGACAGGCTTGCAAACATCAAACTTGCAAACCCCGAACAAGCCAACATGGTTGAGATGCAGCTTATTCAGATCGCACAGAGCGGAAGGCTGCAGAGTGTCATTACGGATGCCATGCTGAGAGACATTTTACAGAGGATAATGCCTCAGCAGAGAGAAATTAAGATAGAGAGGAGATGACGATGTCCAGTACAAAACCGCCAGCAATGAAAGGCAGGCTGAACAAGAAGATTAAACAGAACCGTCGTGTGCCCGCATGGGTCATGATGAGAACGAACAGGCAGTTCCTGCGCCACCCCAAGAGAAGGTCATGGCGCATGACGAAACTGAAGGAGTGAGTGACATGGCCGACGAAACAGAAAGGATAATAACCATACCGCTCAGAAAAACAAAGCAGGCCCCGCGCACAAAGAGGGCTGCCCGTGCGATAAAAGAGGTCAGGTCCCATATCATGAGACACATGAAAGTTGATGAAGAGAACGTCTGGATAGACGCCTCGCTCAATGAGAGGATCTGGCAGAACGGGATAAGGAACCCCCCGTCCAAGGTGACCGTCAAGGCCGTCAAATTCGATGACGGGCTTGTAGAGGTCTCCCTCGCAGAGTGAATAAGATGATGAGGCTCTCACGCTGCAGCGGCAGCCCGAACATCGGGGTCTATGCATCGGTCAACGAGAGCTTATCCATCATAGCTGCAAACTCCGCACCCAGTTTCGTTGAAGACATCGAGACGGTACTGGGTGTGGATACCATTTTAACAACTGTTTCCGGCTCTTTCGTCCTCGGCTCGCTGGTCAGGATGAATTCCAACGGCGCCGTTGTGACAGGATTGATAGAGGCAACGGAGCTGGAAAAGATCAAAAAGAAGATCAACGTGACGGTGCTTCGCGATAAGATCAATGCCGCCGGCAACAATGTTTTGGCAAACGATAACGGCGCCATCATCAATCCGAATTTAAGCTCGAGCGCGGGAAAAAGGATCGAGGACGCGTTAGGCGTCGAGGTCGTGAGATCGTCCATCGCCGGATACGATACGGTGGGGTCAGCGTGCGCCGCAACGAACAAAGGCTGCCTGTGCAACGTGAACGCCACCGAGAAGGATATGGACCTCATAAGGGATGTTCTCGGAGTGGAGCCGAGAAAAGGCTCTGTGAACCACGGTTCCAAACATATCGGGGCAGGCATCCTGTGCAATTCAAAAGGGGCGCTTGTCGGCGATGAGACAACCCCCATTGAAATGGGCAAGATAGAGGACGGGCTGGTCCTCTTCTGATCACCTGGCGAAGACCCAGATACCGCTGAACTCGCTTATGTCGTCGGACGAGAGTTCCACTTCGTTCCCTACATACAGTATGTTCTCTCTGGGCACGCCGTCCAAAAATTCATCAAGCGTTTTCAGAGGGATGGTGAGTCCGCCCACCCTGTAGTGCATCGGAACTATGATCTTGGGTCCAACGAGATTCAGAAACTCTTTTACCTTTTGGATCGAGAACGTATAGACCTCTCCCACAGGAACAAAGATAATATCCACATTCCTCAAGGCCTTGATAACATCCTCTGAAGGAATATCGCCGAGATCGCCGCAGTGACACACAGAAATGCCGTCCATAGTGAATTTGTAGATCGTGTTCATCCCTCGGACGGTTCCGTTCTTTTCATCGTGGAAGGACGGTAATCCTTCAAATTCGATCCCTTTAACTTTATGCTTCCCGTTCGCGGCAAAAAGCGCTGTGTGTTCGCTTTTGATTATCCGTAATGCGTTATGGTCAAAATGATCATGAGATATGAGGACGATATCTGCACTGGAAATAGGCGGTTTGATCCCGATCGACTTTCCGTCGTGCGGATCCGCCAGTACAGAATTCTCAACGCCAAAGAACTCAAAACATGAATGACCGTGCCATCTTATGCGCATGCTTTCACCATAAGGGTGCATGTAGAAAATATTTTTCCCCGCCTGTCTGGTTTTATTCAGGCGCAACGCTGACATCACATTATGCTCTTATATTAATGATACAATCCAGTAATAATGAAGAAGACATTGGTCCTCGTTGTGGACAGGGATGACGACTTCGGTGTCAAAGGAAAAATAAACACGCCTGTCATCGGCGTTGAAGAATGTTGCGTCGCAGCCGCGGCGTTAGGCATTGCCGACCCCGAAGATTCAGACATCAACGCCCTCTACGCAGCGGTCAACATCTACAAAGAGATAATGGCCGAAAGGAACGGGGAGGTCGAGGTAGCACTCATCGGAGGGAACGAGAAGGTGGGCCACAGGTCGGATGCGGCCGTTGTGGACGAGCTTGAGAGAGTGCTCAGCGAGGTCTCTCCGGACAGGATCATACTTGTAGGGGACGGTGCCGAGGACGAGTATGTATACCCGATAATATCGTCAAGGGTCCCCATCGATTCTGTCAGAAAGGTGTATGTGAAACAGGCTCCGGGACTGGAGGGCACCGTCTATATCCTGTCCAGGATCCTTGAGGACCCGGCCAAGAGAAAGAGGTTCCTGGTTCCTCTGGGACTCATAATAGTTCTTATCTCGCTGGTCTACATGATACCTTCGATCATATCGTACGTGAACTACGACTCTTCTTTCTCATACGTCACGACGCCTCTCGTCTTCTTCCTGATAGGTTTCTTCCTGTTGATTTACGGATATAACACTCCGGAGCTGCTTTCTATCTGGAGCAAAAATTGGATAGCCGGAATAAAAAACGGCAGCGTCACCATCACCTTCTTTTTGGTCTCGCTTCTTTTCCTGATGGTTGGGTGCATAGTTGGTTATCTTTCTCTTGAGGGCCTGTATATCCCTTCACTGCTGCACGGCGCTTTATGGTTCGCCTCCAATGCCCTGTGGCTGTTTATTTTTGCGGTCCTGATTTATCAGATCGGCGATCTTGTGGACATGTACATCTCAACAAAAAGGATCAAGCTCAGTTTCATCATAGGAAGCATCAACCTGGTCGCGATCGGGCTGATAGCGACAGGCGCATTGGATATCGTTCTGGCATATTTCGATATGGGATTGAAGATCAACGTCTTTTTTGCTTTGGAACTTATAGCCGGCATTGTCCTGGCCCTTTTATCCGCAATACTGCGGCGCCACATGAAGGATGCCATCGAAGCCGCTGAGATCACAAAGGATGCAGAGCGAGATGTTGCCTGAAGACTGGGAACCCTTATACGAAGAGATATTGGAAGACTTCGGTTATGACCGGGCATATGATGAGAGCTCGGCACGCATGCTTAAAGCGCTCATGATGAATTCCGACCTGATGCAGGACGAAGATGTCGTTGTGCATAAGAAAGCCACTGTGTTCGGGTGCAGCGATGACCTGGAAAATGATATTAAAGCGGTCCCGCCGCAGGGAACGCTCATCGCATCCGGTTCATCGGTCGGGAGGCTGAAAGAGGCGGGCATCTTTCCCGACATAGTTGTCACGGATCTAGACGGGGAGATAGAGCCTCAGATCGAGGCAAGCAAAATGGGCGCGGTGACCTTCATGCATGCTCACGGCGATAATTCGGAACTGATCCAAAAGCACGCACATGACTTCCTGGGACCTGTCATCCTTACAACCCAATCGCGGCCGGATAACATTGT
>JAIRQG010000124.1 GCA_031256615.1 Candidatus Methanoplasma sp.
AGCATTATTCTCGCTTCAAATTGCATCCTGTCTCTTTCTTCTTCCAACGCGCCGTTCGGAGAAATTGCCTCCATTTTTTGAGGCCCTCTTTTAAATTAGGTTTTATATATATGCGCGACGGCCACACACTTGTTTTCTTCTTTCTCTGAAATGCTGGCTCAGGAAAATTCAGAGAACGTGTTAAATGTAAAGGATTAAATCTATATCCCAAAAATAAGCTGAGTAGAGAGAGTTATTGCGTTCCCTTACCCTTTTTGACTCATAAATCGGATCCTTTTTGTCTTACGATTTATGATTGCAGAACTGTAAGGCTACATTCTCGGCTGGTGGCTGCTCATTGACGTACCGATGCTTCTTGGACTAGAGATAGTTTAGGATTTTCTGCTACTTTGTTCACCCTCTTGTTCACTTTTCTTCATATTGATGTGTGGGTGTTGTATGTTGATGTGTGTAAAAGTGAATAAGGTGAACAAAGCGAGCATAAAAAGGAACACCGATAAACCCAACAAAGGATGTGGTTTAGCGGTCAATTCCCTTCAGGCCCACTTTCGAAATCATTATTACTGAGGCATATCACTGTGTGCGGAAATTCTGGCCGTTAACTGATTATCATAAAAATGATCGCAAAAAGCAATACCATCAATCCGATCGTGAATATTCTTCCGCCGATCGTGGTTCTCGCAGCGATCCTTTCCACAGTATTCTTTACATCGTCGCATCGTTGAATGAAGCCATTCAGAAAATCCTCTTCCAACCTCTCAGGCGAATTCATCAGGTCCAGATGCTCTGCGTTCATCCCGATCCAAAAATCCATTACGGGAGACTCTCTGCTTTCGAACGATGTCCATGCCGTAAACACAAAAGAGATGAAGATTATGCAAAACCCTGCGATCAGAGTATAGCCTATCCATTCAGAAACTCCATCCTCTATTATTTTTGAGCTTGCCATGAATGCGAGGATCAAACCGATCACTGTTCCGTTCACTGCTATCAACGTGTTCGTTCTGGAAGTTTTATTTCCCAGTTCTTTCTGCAGCTCGTCCATGTTTCTTTCAGCCGAACGTATGTAAATTTCCTTGGATTCCTGATTCCACTCAGAAAATGGTATCCATGACGGCTCAACCGCTGGATCTCTGCGCATTTTCTTCATCAGCAAGCTATCAAGAACACTCATTTTGCCCGGTCACTGGCAGTGAGATGTTAATACAGCACTTTATAAATATGCGTGCGCATTAGTTTAATCAGGTGTTGATGTGTCAAAAGAAGAAACTCAACCTATCGATCAACAGTCATGTGGTAACAGATCCATTACAACAACCACAATGAGGAAGGGAGATTATATCTCCCGCCAAAATAAAACACAGACCGTTCAAAAGAACAAGTAAAACTCATTATTATTTCTCAGCATTTAAACATCCAGATAAAGAGGACTCCATTCACACATGGAGTTTTTAATCTCAGTTTTTTCCACTGCAGGCCCACGACATGAACTTTTCCATTGTGTCCTCGCAGTCAAGGCCATCCGCCAAACTGTCCAGCAGGCAGAGCGTCATGCTTGTGTCATCGGACCATGTGCACGGCGGCAGATTGTATGTCCCATATCCACGCATATCGATGACTGGACTTTTTGCGAGAAGCTCCCCCCCGCTTTTAAATTCAACAGGCACACCAAGGGCATCGCCTATACATGCTCCAATGGTCCCTCCAAGTACTTTATCCTCTGTGGTTTGATTTCTGTCCAATTCGTACTCATGGGTTTCATCCTTCCAGCCCGCTTATCTGCTATTATAATCCAAATTGAGTTTGTGTCCTTGTGTCAAAACCCAATGACAATTAAAGCTCTCTCTTCCATTTGTGACTGCTTAAAGTGTTATTTTCACACTCAGACACTAATTTTGAAGATTTCATTTGGATGTGCCCAGTTCTTCATCTGCGTGCATTTCCCGTATCTCTTCTTCCGGTAAAGCTTTCAAAAGTACCACATGCGGTCTTCCCATGATATCTATTATATGGCAGTCCACACCGTAGACATACCTTATCGTCTCCGCGGTCAGCACCTCTTCTGCTGTACCTACTTTGTAAACTATTCCGGGAGTGGCCATAATTATGACTTTATCCGCATATTTAGAAGCAATATTGAGATCATGACTGACCATTATGATTGTGAACTTGCTCTCCATAGCTAAATCTCTGAGTCTCTCTATTACTACCAGCTGATGCCTGACATCCAAATTAGAGGTGGGCTCATCAAGTATCAGGATGTCGGGCCTCTGCACTAATCCTCGTGCGATCATCGCTCTTTGATGCTGGCCTGCTGACAGCTCACCAAAGTTTCGTATTGCAAGGTGTTGTATGCTCATCAATTCCATGGTGTCATACACAATCTTCAGATCCTCTTCTGAATATGACCACTTCTGGTATGGATGCCTCCCCATCAGCACGGTTTCCATTACCGTCATCGGAAAGAAATCATTCGAAGCCACTGGTACATATCCCATGAACTTCGAGAGATCTTTGTACTTCAACTCCTCTATGTTCTTCCCTCCCAGAACCACTTTCCCGGAGGTCGGCTTTAGGAGCTTGTTTATGCAACGAATCAGCGTGGATTTTCCTACACCGTTTGGACCGATGATACACACCAGACCGGGCTCTTTGATGGCAACGTTGATTTTGTGTAGGACTTTTCCCTCATCGAAGGAAAAATCAACATCTTCTATCACCACATCCATTTTTACCAGATCTCCTTCCGTTGTTTAATCAGCAGATACAAGAACAGCGGGCCGCCGAGGAATGCTGTGACAACTCCGACCTGAAGGACTGCAGGTGCGATGACCGTTCTTCCCACAAGATCTGATATTAAAACAAGCATTACACCGAATGTTGCTGATGCGGGTATCAGAAATTTATTATCTGAGCCTATGAACAACCTTGCTACATGCGGAGACACAAGCCCAACGAATCCAATAATGCCAGTAAAACTTACTATGCTTGCTGTTATCAATGAAACTATCAGGAGCGATATTATCCTTATCTTGTTGGCATCCACTCCCAGAGACTTGGCACTCTCGTCTCCCGCCGATAGAATATTAAGCTTGTTCGATAGCAACGCGAGAGCTATGACCCCCGCAACGGTGACTGCAGACGATATCGGTATACTGTCCCATGTAGCAGTGCTCAGCGACCCAACTTGCCAGCTGTAAACCGCTGCCAGATCATCTGGATCTGACATAAGCATAAGCACCGTTGTTATTGCGTTGAATACATACATTATAGCTATTCCGGACAATATCATGGTGGTGGGAGAGGTTTTTCTGAGTCCGGAGATGACCACTATCAACAGGACCGGGACGAGTGAGAAAATGAACGCATTGGCCACAATTGCTCCATTGCCTCCTGCAACGGTCAGTCCCAAAATGATCGCTATGGTCGCACCAAATGATGCTCCTGATGAGATGCCTGTTGTGTAAGAATCGGCAAGTGGGTTTTTCAAAACGCTCTGCATGGTGGCGCCCCCGACCGCGAGCCCGGCGCCTACAACCGCCCCAAGTAAGATTCGCGGCAGTCTTACATTCCAAATGATGACATCCTTTGTGGAATCAAGGATATTTCCTTGCAAGTGGTCAACAAGTATCCGGAAGCATTCCCAAAATCCAATATCATATGTGCCTATGGTCAGTGCATATATCGCTACGACCAACGAAACCATCAAGCAAATGATGATGAAAACGTACTTTTTCCATATGTATTTCCTGAATTGTTCCGACACATTACTGAAGGAAAAATCTGGATCGATCTCCGCAGTGCTTCTTTTTTGCAATCTCATGATGACAACCACTTTTTGAAAAAAAAATAAAGATGTTTGCAGGCGGCCCATCACCCAATGTACAAGTATGCCCCGTTTACTTTGACATCAAAGTAGTCATCGCTTGACGGAGATATGCCTTTGTTCAACAGCGTGAATCTATCTACCAGTTCCTGCAACTTGGCATATGAATCAATATCTGAGAACTCATCCTCATAAATTTGGCATGCTATCATTAAAGCAAGGGTTGTCTGGAACAGCCCCGACGTGAGTCCCGCTGCGGAAACCATGATGTTACCTTGTTTGTATGCATTTGTGGTTGTCAGATGAGCTGTCCACCAGTCGTAGGCATCTTTCTGATCTGTTCTTGTCTTGAACAGCCCACTATTGTGTAGCATCAATATGTAGTCCGGATCCTTTGATAATAAATATTCTATGTCTGTATCATAGTAAATTTCACCTGATGATAGGAGGGAACCAGAATTGATGCCCGATGCAAGATTATTGAGGCCTGCAATCACGCTGCATTCATAGCATCCGCTGCCTCTGCATTCAACCATAACATCAAGCGCCGATGCCCCGGCCGAATAATATGTGACAAGGATTGATTTCCGCTCTGAAGCGGACGGGAGCCTGTCATTGATCAGATTCACAACGTCATTAACATATGCCATATACTCATAAGCGGCATCGACATAGCTTTTGCTACCTAACAGATAGGCGAGGGTCAGATATGCAGATGCAACATTATTCCCCTCCCAAAGCGGAAGTCGGATCATATTTATTTTCGTTGTTTCTGTGTACCTGTCTTCGATACCTATAAAATAGATGTTGGCTGAACCGCATATTATGGTGTCCACACCGATGGACAGCATGGTCTCAAAGTCATAAGCAGCACCAAACCCGCTTCCAAAGGAACGTATCCCCGAATCTGCCAAGGCCTTTCCATATTGTCCGGAGTTTATGCTATTGAGTGTACTGCTGTCTGCATAATCAATAAGGTTCTGGGCTCCGATGGCTATCAGTCCCTGAAGTGTCGGCCAATATTGTATTGCGACTGATTTGATGGGCCCTTCTACGCATGCATATTTGCCATTGAGGTCTAAATACCATATTCTCTCCGCCCGGAACTCCATTATTTCTCGGACTTTGTCGATATCCCTCTGGTCAATCACACCATCTCTGTT
This sequence comes from Candidatus Methanoplasma sp., assembly GCA_031256615.1. Taxonomy (GTDB): domain Archaea; phylum Thermoplasmatota; class Thermoplasmata; order Methanomassiliicoccales; family Methanomethylophilaceae; genus Methanoplasma. The sequence continues at coordinate 4,990 of JAIRQG010000124.1, forward strand.
GGCATCTGTCAAAAGTGTCTCTTCTTCCTTACCATCTATTGTTGCTTGTATGTGCTCGATGTCCCTCTCGTCAAGATAGTTGTTTAGATCTGCATTGCCGCACACATTCAGGCGCATCGTCTCCTTCGTGGTAGATTGCAGGGGCAGTCTGTCTGAGTTGTCTTTTAATAAAAATACTGCCCCAATTCCTGCAACCACAACAATGGCCACAATTATGATAGCAATCATTCTGTTATTCATTGTTATCATCAGTTGGATTTATATTCCAATATAAGAATCATCTCGACTTATGCTATATAAAGCTCTCAAACTTTAGAGGCCTCGTTATTAAATGACCACAATCTCGCTTATTGAGAATTGTGTGATTTTACCTATTATGAATGAAAATGCTTAATTTCCACTGTTACAAAAACCGTTCAATAATATTTGCCAATACCACCATAGCCTGGAATCATCTTCCCTTTCCCTGTTTTATCAACGAAGTTGTTTAGACGCCTCACAAACTCATCTGGTCTTTTACGGGCAGCGTCAATGTAGGCAATCCGTATCCGCTTGTATGAATCTGAATACTGCTAAAAATATCTCCAAGCAATTTCATCTTTTTTGATGGCTTCGAGGATATCTTTTGGATAGACAAATTCTTCATTCAATATTTTGGCAACACTCTCTTTGAACATCGGATGGATCAGTCCTTCTTTTGAAAGCCAAAGGAGCCGTTCTTTATTAGCTTGAGAATAACTACTTTTAGGATTACGGGGAGAAAACTTCTGGATTTTATGAGTATCGTCAAGCGCCTTTACTGTACTGTCTATCCAGCCAAAACATAAGGCTTCTTCAACAGCGTCATTATATGAAACTGCATTTTCTCCGGAGGCTTTCAATGGGAAAACGAACCAGGCTTCTTTTTTCTTGTCATAGTTATCTTGTAACCATTCCCGCCATTCTGCTCTGGTGTTGAAACGACACGGCGTAATACTGTTTTCCATGAAATGGCACCTTATCTATTTTTTACCGCTTTCCAGGCTTGTATGCCTTAAGGTATTTCACTAGATCCTTGTCCGCATCCGTCCATTCCGGTGTCAGACCGTTTTTCATATATTCGTTATACCAGTCTGCGGCCTCCTTCATATACGGCGCCATATCCAGTTTCTTTTTGATGATTATTTTTGTGTTATCCTCATTCGGAGTCCAAAGCTTAGGTCTGTCGTAGTCTGCATCGTCCAGGAACCCCACGAGAAATACGATCCTGTCCAAACCGGAGAGCTCTGCATACAGCGATGCCTGCAGCATATAATGCTCCGCCACATTGGTGTAATCTCCGTTCTCGTCCCGCCACTTCTCCCTCTCTCCGGAGGTTTTGATCTCCAGGACAGAGTTCCTCTTGCCGTCGACCGCTACGTAACCGTCCACAAGCCCGCCGAATACGTTTTCATTATGGAAATGGTCATAGCCGCACATTTCTCCCGGGACCGGTTCCTCAATGATTGCCTTAGATCCATCCGGGAGGCCCAGCAGAGGTACGAGCGAGGAAACGTTCTTCCTCATATGCGACCTGAGCACAGGTTCGAGGATGTTGCCTGCCTCGATGTATTTTGTTTTGACGTCCTCGCGATATATGCCTGCAAGGTCCAGCGCAACGGCGAAGGGCGTCTGGAAATCACCTTTCCCCAGGATCGGAGCAAGTCTTGTTCCTGTGATCTTCTTTATTTTGAACGGATCAAAGTAAACGATCCTTTCATCATCATCGATATCCTCTATCCTTTGCCTGCCGTCGTACGCCATACCGGAGAATGGCCCGCGAAGGATTTTATGGTGTCGGGTCTCTTTTTCACTTTGAATAGCAAACCTCATGACACATTCAAAAA